>NZ_JBSFHA010000088.1:0-43463 GCF_053596855.1 Streptomyces sp. NPDC001617 | reverse complement strand
CCCTGAACCAGACCACCGACGAACTGCTCGACAGCGGCGCCCTGACGGACACCGCATGGTCCCGTCTGACCTTCCACCGTCGACTTCATCGAGGGTCTGTCGCCCGCCGTCTCCATCGACCAGAAGTCGACCTCGCGCAACCCGCGCTCGACGGTCGGCACCATCACCGAGGTCTACGACTATCTGCGTCTGCTCTTCGCACGCATCGGCAAGCCGCACTGTCCCGAGTGCGGCCGCCCGATCTCGCGCCAGTCGCCGCAGGCCATCGTCGACAAGGTCCTGGAGCTGCCGGAGGGCAGTCGCTTCCAGGTGCTGTCGCCGCTGGTGCGCGAGCGCAAGGGGGAGTTCGTCGACCTCTTCGCCGACCTCCAGACCAAGGGTTACAGCCGCGCGCGCGTGGACGGCGGGACCATCCAGCTCTCCGACCCGCCCACGCTGAAGAAGCAGGAGAAGCACACCATCGAGGTGGTCGTCGACCGCCTCACGGTGAAGGACACCGCGAAGCGCCGCCTCACTGACTCCGTCGAGACCGCTCTCGGTCTCTCCGGCGGCATGGTCGTGCTCGACTTCGTCGACCTCCCCGAGGACGACCCCGAGCGCGAGCGCATGTACTCGGAACACCTGTACTGCCCGTACGACGACCTGTCCTTCGAGGAGCTGGAGCCCCGCTCCTTCTCCTTCAACTCGCCCTTCGGCGCCTGCCCGGAGTGCACCGGCATCGGCACGCGCATGGAGGTCGACCCGGAGCTGATCGTCCCGGACGAGGACAAGTCCCTCGACGAGGGCGCCATCCACCCCTGGTCGCACGGGCACACCAAGGACTACTTCGGCCGCCTGATCGGCGCCCTCGCGGACGCGTTGGGTTTCCGGACGGACATCCCCTTCGCCGGGCTGCCGCAGCGCGCCAAGAAGGCCCTGCTCTACGGCCACAAGACGCAGATCGAGGTCCGGTACCGCAACCGGTACGGCCGCGAGCGCGTGTACACCACGCCCTTCGAGGGCGCCGTCCCCTTCGTGAAGCGCCGGCACAGCGAGTCCGAGAGCGACGCCAGCCGTGAGCGCTTCGAGGGCTATATGCGCGAGGTGCCCTGCCCCACCTGTGAGGGCACGCGCCTGAAGCCGATCGTCCTCGCGGTCACCATCATGGGGAAGTCGATCGCCGAGGTCTCCGGCATGTCCATCAGCGACTGCGCGGACTTCCTGGGCGAGATGAAGCTCAACGCCCGTGACAAGAAGATCGCCGAGCGGGTCCTGAAGGAGGTCAACGAGCGGCTGCGCTTCCTGGTCGACGTAGGCCTGGACTACCTCTCGCTCAACCGCGCGTCCGGCACGCTCTCCGGCGGCGAGGCCCAGCGCATCCGCCTGGCCACCCAGATCGGCTCCGGCCTCGTCGGCGTCCTCTACGTCCTCGACGAGCCGTCCATCGGTCTGCACCAGCGCGACAACCACCGGCTGATCGAGACCCTGGTCCGGCTGCGCGACATGGGCAACACGCTCATCGTCGTCGAGCACGACGAGGACACCATCAAGGTCGCCGACTGGATCGTCGACATCGGCCCCGGCGCGGGCGAGCACGGCGGCAAGGTCGTGCACAGCGGTTCCCTGAAGGAGCTGCTCGCCAACGCCGAGTCGCAGACCGGCCAGTACCTGTCCGGCAAGAAGGCGATCCCGCTGCCCGACATCCGCCGCCCACAGGACCCGTCCCGCCGGCTCACGGTGCACGGTGCCCGCGAGAACAACCTCCAGGACATCGACGTCTCGTTCCCGCTGGGCGTGTTCACCGCGGTCACGGGCGTGTCGGGCTCCGGCAAGTCCACGCTGGTCAACGACATCCTGTACACACACCTGGCCCGCGAACTGAACGGCGCGAGGAGCGTGCCGGGACGGCACACGCGGGTGGACGGCGACGACCTCGTCGACAAGGTCGTGCACGTCGACCAGTCGCCCATCGGCCGCACCCCGCGCTCCAACCCGGCGACGTACACCGGTGTCTTCGACCACGTCCGCAGGCTGTTCGCGGAGACGACCGAGGCGAAGGTCCGCGGCTACCAGCCCGGCCGCTTCTCGTTCAACGTCAAGGGCGGCCGCTGCGAGAACTGCGCGGGCGACGGCACCATCAAGATCGAGATGAACTTCCTCCCGGACGTCTACGTCCCGTGCGAGGTCTGCCACGGCGCCCGCTACAACCGGGAGACGCTGGAGGTCCACTACAAGGGCAAGTCCATCTCCGAGGTCCTGAACATGCCCATCGAAGAGGCCATGAACTTCTTCGAGGCCGTCCCGGCGATCAACCGTCACCTCAAGACGCTCAACGACGTCGGTCTCGGCTATGTCCGCCTGGGCCAGTCCGCGACGACCCTGTCCGGCGGTGAGGCGCAGCGCGTCAAGCTCGCGAGCGAACTGCAGAAGCGCTCGACCGGCCGCACCGTCTACGTCCTGGACGAGCCGACCACCGGTCTGCACTTCGAGGACATCAGCAAGCTGCTGAAGGTGCTGTCGGGCCTGGTCGACAAGGGCAACACGGTCATCGTCATCGAGCACAACCTCGACGTGATCAAGACCGCCGACTGGGTCGTCGACATGGGTCCGGAGGGTGGCGCCGGCGGTGGACTCGTCGTCGCCGAGGGCACGCCCGAGGAGGTCGCCGGGGTTCCGGCCAGCCACACCGGCAAGTTCCTGCGGGAGATCCTCGGCGCCGACCGGATCAGCGACGCGGCCCCGGTGAGGGCCCCGCGCAAGGCTGCGGCCAAGAAGACGGTCGCGGCCAAGTCGGCGGCGAAGAAGACGGCGACGGCCAGGACCGCCAACAACACCGCCACGAAGAAGGCGGCCGCGGCCACGAAGAAGACGGCTCCCGCGAAGAAGACGACGCGGGCACGGAAGGTTTGACGGGCTGGCCGTTCCGAAAGGGCCTGACGGAGCAGCCGTTCCGAAAAGCCTGACGGATCGGCCGTTCTGCAAGGCCTGTCGCTCGTGAGCGACTTGGCCGGACAAATCCAGAAAGGGTGGGCGCCCCGCGGGAACTTCCCGTGGGGCGCCGCTCGTTCATCGATCAGCCACCCTGGCTCTGCGGTTCGGCAGGTTCCACGAACTGCATGTCCAGTTGCACCTTGACAACATCACCGAGGAACCCGGCGCCGAAGTCGAGCCCGAAGTCGCTGCGCCGGATCTCACCCGTCGCCTCGAACCCGGCGTGCTTCCTCTGATCCGCAGGGGAGTCCACCGCGCCGCCGAACTCGACGGCGAGCGTGACCGGGTGAGTCACGTCCCCGATGGTCAAGTCCCCTTCCATCGACCAGTCCTCGCCCCGACCGGCCACACGCGTCGAGCGGAACGTCATCGTCGGACGCTTCTCCACGTCGAGCAGCTCGGCTGAGCGGGTGTGCGCGTCCCGGTCGGGATTCCCGGTGTCGATAGAGGCAAGAGCGATCTCGGCGCTCACCCGCACCTCGTCGGCCGTCCCGCCGACGTACAGTCCGGCCGAGTACTGGGTGAACCGACCGCGCACCTTGGCGATCCCGAGGTGGCGGATGGTGAAGTTGACGGCCGAGTGAAGGGGGTCGAGCACCCACTCGCCGGGAGCGAGCGGCAGAGCGACGGAGGCGGCAGCGGCGGTCGCGGGGTTGTCGAAAGTCATGCCTCCACCCTGCGAGGCTCGTGACAGGGAAGGGAGGCCGGGCGAAGAGTGGTAGTGACAGGGACACCCTCCGCGTCGGCACGCGTTGTACGTTCGATCGGTGAGCGACAACGAGTTGGGCGGTTTCCTGCGCACCCGCCGCGAAGGCGTCACCCCGGCCGAGGTGGGCCTGCCCACGGGCCCTCGGCGTCGCACGCCGGGGTTGCGCCGCGCCGAACTCGCCACCCTCGCCGGCATCAGCGTCGAGTACCTCACCCGGCTCGAACAGGGGCGTGACCGCAACCCTTCGCCCCAGGTGCTCGGCGCTCTCGGCGAGGCCCTGCGCCTCTCATCGGCGGACCATGTCCTGCTGGGCCGGCTGGCCAAGGAGCACGGCATGGACAAGGTGCTCTGCAAGTCGGTCACCGCACCGCCCGCCCGCACGGTCCGCGCCACCTTCCAGGCACTCCTCGACCGCCTGGAGCCCACACCGGCCGTCCTGCTGAACTGGATCGGCGACATCGTGGCGTACACCGAGGGCTACGAGCGGTATGCCCGCCCGCTCGGCCTGCTCGACGGCACCCCGCCCAACATCGTCCGCTATGTGTTCACCGACGAGCGAGCCCGCACCGTGTACCCCGGGTGGGAGCGGTTCGCCGATGAGCAGATCGCCCATCTGCGCAACGAGGCCTCGCGTCACGACCCCCATGTCGCCGCCCTGGAAGAGGAGTTGACGGTGACCGCGGGGGCGCCGTTCAGCGACCGGCTCGCCGCCGTGCCGACCCTGCCCACCCGGTTCGGCATCGACCTCGTCGAACACCCCGAGGCGGGGCGCCTTCGCCTGTCGTACGAGACGCTCTCCCTTCCGGACGAGGGCCAGCGTCTGGTGGTGCACATCCCGGCCGACGAGGCCACGGCCACGGCGCTCGACCGTCTCAACGGGCGCAGGCCCGGAGCACTGCGCGCGGTCAGCGGCTGACCCGCGCCCACCTCGCGAACCCGGTGCGGTGGCCGAGCAGCCTCGACCGGTGAACAGCCCCTACAGTTCACCCAGTTCGGAGGCGTACGGCGGCTCTGCGCCGGCCCGGGAGCAGGTGATCGCGGCCGCTCGCGCCGCGAAACGCAGCAGCCGCGTCCAGCCGGTGGGGCCGAGTTCCAGGAGCGCCTCGGCGGACAGGGCGTCCTGGGCGGCCAGACCGTGCAGGAGAGCCGCGTTCACCGTGTCGCCGGCACCGATCGTGTCGACGACATCGACCTTCTCGCCCGGCACGGGGTACACGGCGCCGTCCGCGGTGAACGCGGTCAGCCCGTCGCCGCCATGGGTGATCACGACCGCCGCGGGCCCGGCGGCCAGCCACTCGCGCGGGGTGCCGCCCAGCCAAAGGGCGTCCTCCTCGGAGAGCTTGAGCAGCGACACCGAGGGCAGCCAGTTCTTGAAACGGGCCCGGTAGGCATCCGCGTCGGGGATCAGCCCCGCTCGGATGTTGGGGTCCAGGGCGGTGAAGACACCCTTCGCGGCCGCGGCCCGCAGCAGCGTCTCGTAGGCGGTCGCGCCGGGCTCCAGGACGAGTGAGCAGGTACCGAAGGACACGGCCCGCGTCCCGGCGGGAAGCGCCTCGGGAGCGGCGAACAACCGGTCGGCGGTGCCCTCGACGTAGAACGAGTAGGCGGCCGAGCCGTTCCCGTCGATCGTCGCGACCGCGAGCGTGGTCGGCTCCGCGCCGCGCTGCACGGCCGAGACGTCCACGCCCGCCTCCCGGAGCCCGTCGAGCAGGGCCTCGCCGAAGGCGTCCAGCGAGGTGCGGGAGCAGAAGGCAGCGGGGGAGCCGAGGCGGCCCAGCGCCACGGCCGTGTTGTACGGGCCGCCGCCGAGCGCCGGCTGCAGACCCGCGAGGGCACCAGTGCCCTGCGGTACCAGGTCGATCAGGGCCTCACCGGCGACGACGATCACGAGACGGTTCCCTTCTCGAACTTCGTGGGTTGCGGGTAGTGGGTGGCTGAGGAGACCCGTCCGTCGTCCCGTGCCTCCCCTCTGTCCGGCCGGCCCGTGCTCTCCGGGCAGCCGCACGACGTGCGGTGGACGAAGGTGCAGGGGAGCCGCACGGTGCGGGCGGGGCGGTCCGGTGAGGCGAGGCGTTCCAGGAGCAGCCGTACCGCCTGGGTGCCGATCTCCCTGCTGGGCTGGGCGATCGCGGTGAGCCGGGGTGAGAGGAGGTCTGCCCAGGCGAAGTCGTCGAAGCAGCACAGGGCGATGTCGTCGGGCACGGACAGGCCGCGGTCGCGCAGCACCCGCAGGGCGCCGAGGGTCATCGTGTTGTCGGCGGTGACGAGCGCGGTGGGCGGGGCGGCCAGGGAGAGAAGCGCGGCGGTGGCACGCTCGGCGCCGGCGGACTCGGAGTCGCCGACCAGACCTTCGTCGAAGGGAAGCCCGGCAGCGGCGAGGCCGTGCCGGTAGCCGGTGAGGCGTTCGCGGGTGGTGCTGAGTCCGGGCGGGCCCGCGACCAGGGCGATACGGCGGTGGCCGAGCTCGGCGAGATGCGTGACGAGCCGTGCGGTCGGTTCGGCGCTCTCGCCGCAGATCTGGTCGAAGCGTGGTCCGTCCGGCGGCAGTTCGACGAGTCGGTCGAGGAACACGGTCGGCACATCGTGACGTGTGACGTAGGCGACGAGCTCGCGTGGGTTCGCGGAAGGGACGACGATCAGGCCGTCCACCCGTCGTTCGTGCAGCAGTTGGACGACCTTGCGCTCGTGCTGAGGGTCGTCGTGCGGATCGGCGAGGAGGAGGCTGTAGCCGTGTTCCAGGGCTCCCGTCTCGACGCCCTGCAGGATCTCGGTGAAGTACGGGTTGCTGGTCGCCGACACCGCGAGCCCTATGGACCGGGTGTGTGCGGTCACCAGGGAGCGGGCGAGGGCGTTCGGCGTGTAGCCGAGGAGGTCGATCGCGTCCAGGACGGCCTGGCGGGTGTGGGGGAGGACCGGTCGGGTGCCGTTCAGGACATGCGAGACGGTCGCCACGGACACCCCGGCACTCCGCGCGACATCGGCCATGGTCGCCAACGTTCCCTCCCCGAGCGGACCTTCTCGAGCATGACGTGCCGAGCAGGCCTTCAGGCCGGAACGTATCCCATCCGGCGGTGCGCGTAAACGCTTGCGTAAGCGTTTACGTCCGCTGAAGAAGTCGCACCCGCAGGCCGTTCACGGTGTCAGGCGTCAACCGAGGCGGCCGCCGACCCGTGGCCCTCACCGACCACTCACTCCCAGTCCCACCCGATCCCCACGACCCCCGTCCGCACCCGCGGCTCCACGAGGTGGACCGAGTGGTGGTGGCCGCTGAGGACGAGTTCCTGGCGTCCGCTGCGCGGGGCCGCCGCCGAGTGCTGGGCGAACCGGTGGCAGCGCACCGGCAACGCCCGCTGGTCGAAGCGCACCTGGAGCGCGTACTGTCCGCCCGCCGGACCGAATCCGCGGACGTACTCGCGGGAGACGCCGGCGGTGCCGTCCTCGACGCCGTAGCGGAAGAGGAAGGTGTCGCCGGCCCGAAGACGCGTGTCGAAGAGCAGCTCGGCCACGAGCACGCCGGTGTCGTGGTGCACGCGCACGCGTCCCGTGCGGCAGTTCTCCAGGGCGTGCACGCCCATGCGCTCCGGCGCGCACCCCGGGTCACCGTGGTGGACGGCGACGAAGCGGTCGACGCCGTCCTTGTGGGCGCGCACGATGTGGTGCGACTCGCGCCCCGCCAGCTCGCGGTGCGCGCCGATGTGGACCCGCTCGTGGTGCCCGAGGGTGTGCAGCCCGCCGTCCGGCGGCAGGTTCAACTCGGCCAGCATCCGGTCCAGGACGTCCGAGGCCGCCACCAGGGAGCGGTACGAACGGCCGGCGGGCCGCTCGGCACCAGGGCGCTCGTCGGTCTCGGCGAGCAGCCGGATCAGGGACTCCTCCGGCAGCTGGAGGATCTCCTCCAGCGCGCGTACGGCCCGCAGGGACTCCGGGCGCTGCGGGCGGCGGGCGCCCTGCTGCCAGTAACTCAGGCTGGTGACACCGACCTTGACCCCGTAGCGCGACAGATGGTGCTGGACACGCTGCAGCGGCAGCCCCCGGGCGGCGATGGCGGCGCGCAGCGCGACATGGAAGGGCCCGCCGCGCAGGGCCGATTCCAGTTCCGCGGTGGCGACGGTGGCGACATCCGCGTGCTGTGTGGCGTGCGGCATGCAGGGGCCTTTCTGTGAATGCTCGCTACGGCTGGTCGGGCCGGGTTCGTGCGGCCCCGGGGTCACCCCGTCGGCGTCGAGGCGTCGTCACATCCGTACGCCGTCGTTCACGGCCCCGAGTTCCCCCGCATTGAAGCGTGTTGACCAAGTCCCGACAACACCTGATGCCCAACAGCCGTGTACTCCTGGCCGAGACGCGGTCGGTCGCCTCAGGTCGGCGCGGCCGTCCCGTCGCTGCCCAGGACCTGCCGGATCGCTCGTGCGGACAGGTCGGACTTGTGCAGGAAGCCGCGGGCCGGACTGCCGGCGACCAGTTCCTCGAAGTCCTCCAGGGAGTGGGTGGAGATCAGGACGATGACGGAGGAGACGCGACCGGCGAGCTGCACGGCGACGTCGAAACCGCTCTCCCCGTCGAGGTCGAGATCCACCAGGACGATGTCCGGGGTGAGTTCCGCCGCTCGCGCGAGAGCCTCCGCACCCGTCGAGGCCAGGCCGACGACGGGTATTCCGTCGCGTTCGAGCAGGGTGCGTGCGGCCTCCAGGAACCGGATGCTGTCATCGACGAGAAGACAGCGCAGGGACATGCGGACAGGGTGCCAAGCGAGGGGTGATTGCGCTTTCCGGCTAGCCGGAAACTGTCGGCGGCCGGTGGTACCGGTCAGCTGGAATGTGCTGAAGTCCTGTGCCGAACAAGCGGGTTCCCGCTTACCCAGCGCAGCGGCCCATCACCGGCGGTAGCATGGGGCCGCCCTGGGGAGGCCGAAGATCCGGTCGAGTGGGGGTGCGCTATGAAGGCGTCGCTCAGCAAGGTTCTGGTCTCGGGGCTGGCGGGCGCAGCGCTGCTGTTGGCCGGATGCGGCGGTGGCGGAAGCGGGGACGGCAAGGCGAACAAGACGCCGAGCGACACCACCTGCGACGGCAGGATCGACGGGACCGCCCATGTCAGGGTGTGGTACCACTCGGGACCGCCCGGCGAGGTCGGCACCCTGCAGAAGCAGGTCAAGGAGTTCAACAAGGCACAGAAGAAGGTGCGTGTCGAACTCGTCAAGCTGCCCGAGCAGCGCCCCTACAGCGACCTGGTCGAGTCCGCCGCGGCCAGCGGCGACCTGCCCGACCTGCTCGACTTCGACGGGCCGAACCTCTACAGCTACGCCTGGTCGGGCAAGCTCAAACCGATCGACTCCTGCGTCCCCGGGAACGTGCGGGACGATCTGCTGCCCTCCGTGCGCCGGCAGGGCACGTACGCGGGACGCATGTACGGCATCGGCGCCTTCGACTCCGGGATGGGGCTGTACATACGGCCGTCGGTGCTGCGGAAGGCGGGCATCCGTATCCCCAAGGGCGCGCAGGACGCCTGGACCGCACGCGAACTGACCACCATTCTCGCCAAGTTGCGCAAGCAGGGATACCGGACACCGCTCGACATCGGGCTCGTGTACGTGGCGAGGGGCGACGAGTGGAACACGTACGGCTTCGCGCCCGCGGTGTGGTCGGCGGGCGGTGACCTCGTCGATCCGAAGACCTTCCGCACCGCCGACGGCTTTCTGAACGGCCCGGAGTCCGTCAAGGCGCTCACCGTGATGCAGAGGTGGAGCAAGGCGGGCTACATCGACCCCGACAAGGACCAGAGGGCGTTCGACAAGGGCCGTAGCGTCATCTCCTGGGGCGGGCACTGGCGGTACCCGGAGTACACCAAGGCGTTCCCGGGCGACGTGGCGATCGTGCCGCTGCCCGACTTCGGTCATGGCACGGTCACCGGGATGGGCTCCTGGCAGTGGGGCATCACCTCCGGGGCCACCGACGGCGACGCGGTCTGGAGCTTCCTCGCCTACCTGTTCGAGCCGCAGCAGATCCACCGGATGAGCGTCGCCAACGGCGGCATCCCCGCCACAAGCAGCGCCGTGAAGCTCTCGCCGAACTACGACACGGGCGGGGGCGAGCACCTCTTCATCGAGCAACTGCGCGACGGCATCGCGCGTCCACGGCCCCAGACGCCCGCCTACCCGGCGATCACCACGGCCTTCGGCGACGCCTTCGCGAAGATCATGCTGCACCGGGCTCCGGTGCAGGCCACGCTCGACCAAGCGGCCAAAGCCGTCGACAAGGACGTGACGGCCCACGACGGCTACCCCCAGAAGGGGCCATGAGGGCCTTGCTCCAACAGGACTCCTGCCAGGCAGAGTTGTTCGGCCTCGGCATCTTCGGCCACGGCTTCGGATCGTTGATGCCTGGACCACGGACGGGTTCACGGGCATCCTGAGGAAACTCCGCAAGGCGGGACACCGGGCGCCATAGCACCGTCACGGGTGGCCTTCCCGCTGAGCCCGACGAGGTGGTGCTCATGACGGACGTCAACGGTGCGATACCGGCGACCCGTCCGGCGATCGCCCGCACCGAGCGGTGCCGGTACTCCCCGCCCACCGGACACTGAGGCCCGGCCGTGCACCGCCCCGGACTCGCAGGACGCGCTCCGTCGGGAAGACCACCGCGCTCCCCGCTCGGACGGCGCATCGCACGAAGAAGGACTACGACGCCCGAGTCGCATCTCCTCCGTGGCAACCGCCCGCCGTTTCTCGCCCGCCTCCGGGTCGGCCGCAAGCTGATGCTCCTGGTGTTGCTACCGGTGACCGGCATGCTCGCCTTCACCGCCTTCAGCGCCGTCGCCCAGGGGCAGGAGGCACACACGCTGGACCGCTTCCACACGGCGATCGGGGTGTCGTACGGGACGACCGAGCTCTCCCGCGCCGTCGCGCGGGAGCGGATCGCCGCCGTACTGGCCCGGCTGAGACCCGGGCCGGTCACCCTGGCCGAACGGAGGGCAGCCGAGCGGGCCGTGGACCGTGCGCTGTCGCGGGCCGCAGGCCGGGCCGCGCCCTGGTCGCAGTCGGACGTCGCGGGGCGGCTCGACGCCGTCGGCCGCCAACTGCACTCGCTGCGGGTACAGACGGGCACCGGCTCGCTCGCCGCGCGCTCGGTCGTGGACCAGTACCAGAGCGTCGAGGATCAGCTGCTCGACACCGCCGCCGGTCTCGAATCCGGACGGCCCACCAGGGCTGCGGGCCGCGCGGCCGACGCCCACATCGCACTCCTGGAGGCGATCGAGGCCGGCGAGCGGGAGCGCGCGGAGGTGGCCATCCTGCTCGACACGCCCTCCGACCGCCGTCCCACGGCCGCCGAACGCTGGTCCGCGCTGGAGGAGTCCCAGCTGCGGGAGTTCCGGCAGAACACCTCCGACCGGCTGCGGGCCGAGCTGTACAGCAAGCAGTTCGAGCCCCCCGGCCGGGCCGTGCGCACGGTCCGCGACACACTCACCAAGTCCGGCCCCCAGTCGACCCGTCTGCCCTCGTACGACCGCTGGCTCGCCGACTCCGAGGCACGCATCGACTCCCTGCGCGGCATCCAGGACCAGGCCGCACGCCAACTCGCCGACACGGCCGCCCACGACCTGCACACCGCCGAGACCCGCGCATGGCGCGACCTCTTCGTCTCCCTGTCCGTCCTGTGCCTCGTCACCCTCCTCGCCCTGGCCCTGCGGCGCTCGATCACCCGGCCCCTCGGCGAGGTCGCCGCGGGCGCGCGAGCCCTGTCGGACGGCGATCTGTCGTACGACATCCGCTACGCGGGACGCGACGAACTGGGGGACGTCGCCGACACGTTCCGCGAACTGCGGGTGACCACTGAACGACTGGCCGCAGAGATCCGTTCCATGCACACCGCCATCGACGACAACCGGCTGGGACACCGGGCCGACGTCGACTCCTTCGACGGCACCTGGGCCCAGCTGCTGGACGGCATGAACGGCACCATGGCGTCCTTCGCCGCGGCGCACGATCGGAGCGAGAAGGCCGAGGAGGAGCTGGAGAGCATCTTCAACCTCTCCCTCGACCTGCTGTGCATCTCCGGGGTCGACGGCTACTTCAAGCGGGTCAACCCCGCCTTCGAGCGCACCCTCGGATACCCGGCACGCACGCTGCTGTCCAAGCCGTTCATCGAGTTCGTCCACCAGGAGGACCGCGCCGGCACGCGCATGGCCTTCGAACGGCTGGAGAGGGGCGTCGAGGTCGCCGAGTTCGAGAACCGGTATCTGCGCCAGGACGGCACAGAGTGCTGGCTCCAGTGGAGTGCCCGGCCGGTCCCCGAGGAGGGCCTCATCTACGCCGCCGCCCGCGACGTCACCGAGAGCCGCCGCCACACCCGCGAACAGGCCGCGCTGCGCCGGGTCGCCACCCTGGTGGCCCGCGGCGCCCCGCCCTCCCAGGTGTTCGCGAGGGTGGCGGAGGAGGTGGGAGACCTGCTCAACACCACCGCGGCCGTCCTCAGACACGAGCCCGACGGCAGCCGTACGGTCCTCGGAACCGCACACGAACTCCTGGGCGAGCACGAACGGGCCTCGCGCGACGCCCGGCGTGACGCCGCACGCCAGGCGGTCCACGAGGTGACCCGGACGCGGCGCGCGGCCCGCGCCGACCGGGCCGTGGCCGCGCCGATCGTCGTCGAGGACCGGCTGTGGGGCTTCGTCGTCGCGGCCTCCCCGCTGGACGCGCTGGCCGAGGGGACCGAGTCGCGGCTGGCCGACTTCACCGAGCTCATCGCGACCGCGATCGCCAACGCCGACAGTCGCGCCGAACTGACCGCCTCACGCGCGCGCGTCGTGGCCGCCGGTGACGCCTCCCGGCGTCGTATCGAACGCGATCTGCACGACGGGGTCCAGCAGCGGCTCGTAGCCCTCCAACTCGACCTGCGGCTGGCCGAGTCCATGGTCACCGACCCGGGGTCCGAGCTCGCCGAGCAGCTGGCCCACGTCAGCAAGGGACTCGACGACGCCTTCCAGGACCTGCTCCAGGTGGCCCGCGGCATCCACCCGGCCATTCTCTCCAAGGGCGGCCTGGGCCCCGCTCTGCGCTCCCTGGCCCGCCGCTCAGCTGTCCCCGTGGAGCTCGACCTCCGACTGCCCAAGGCCCGCCTCCCCGAGCAGGTGGAAGTGGCCGCGTACTACGTGACCTCCGAGTGCCTCACCAACGCCGCCAAACACGCCCACGCGCGCGTGGTGAGCGTCGAGGCCCGGATCTGTGACGACGTCCTGGAGCTGACCATCGCGGACGACGGTGTCGGCGGCGCCGAGACCCGCAGCGGCTCCGGCCTCATCGGCCTCATCGACCGCGTCGAGGCGATCGGCGGCAAGCTGGACGTGAGCAGTCCGCCGGAAGAGGGCACGAGGATGCACGTACGGCTGCCGCTGAGCGGACCGCCGGCACACATGTGACCGCCCGAGGCGCACGCAGGGGAGTTCGCCCAGGCGGGGGAGTCCTGGACTCGGTGACGTCGCGTACGCTCCGGGCGGTCCTGTCGGACGGAGAGGCGTCCGTCCGGCTCTAGGGGCGGTCGGTGCCGCCTTCCTGTGCGGATCGCAGGCGCTTGGCGCGCACTATGTCGAGGTCCCTGGGATCCAGTACGTCGCTCCACGCGTGCGTGTCGTCGACGTACCGGCGGGTGCGGACCGGCCGCCGTGGCTTCTCGATCCGCGTCCGACGCATTTCCCGCAGCCCTTCGACATGTGACCGCCGGCTCCGGGGCCTGGCTGGCAGACCCTCGCCCGAGCCGGTCGATCCACTTGCATCTGCACTGGTAAGAGAATCGCGCGGACACGTCCTCCTGTCGTCCTGGCAGGCCTCCAATTCCGCTTCCGGCTAGCCGGAACCCCGCCGGTCGGGCAGGCTGTTGGGCGCGCACGGATCGGTCGGGCAAGGGGAGCCGGGGCCATGGACGACGCATCGCAGCAACCCGCGCGGGGACGGGTCGTCCTCGCCGACGACGACGTGCTGCTCCGGGAGGGGCTGGCGAGCCTGTGCGAGCGGGTCGGGTACGAGGTGGTGGGGCAGGCCGGAGAATGCCGCCGGACCACTCCACCGAGGGCCTCAAGGCGGCCCGCACGATCCGCGAGCGCCACCCCGACACCGGCATCCTCGTCCTGTCGGCGTTCGTCGAGGTCGAGGAGGCGCTGGAACTGCTGGCGAGCGGCCGCAAGATCGGTTACCTGCTCAAGAGCCGGGTGACGGTCGTCGACGAGTTCATCGAGGCCCTGGAGCGCATCCACCGGGGCGGCTCGGTCGTCGACCCCTCCCTGGTGCAGGAACTCTTCTCGGTCCACCGCCGCGACGACCCCCTCGCGCACCTCAGCGCCCGCGAGAAGGAGGTCCTCGCCCTCATGGCCGAGGGCCGCTCCAACGCCGGCATAGGCCGCCGCCTGTGGGTCACCGAGGGCACGGTCGAGAAACACGTCCGCAGCATCCTCGGCAAGCTCCACCTCACCGAGGACACGGACGACCACCGCAGAGTGCTGGCCGTCCTGACCTTCCTGGAGTCGCGGTAGGCGTTGTCCACAGCCCCGCCGCACTGTCAGCCCTCGCCAGTAGGGTGTGAGACATGGCCGACCCCTCCAGCTACCGCCCCAAGCCGGGACAGATCCCGGACTCTCCCGGGGTGTACAGGTTCCGCGACGAGCACCGCCGGGTGATCTACGTCGGAAAGGCGAAAAGCCTGCGTCAGCGCCTGGCGAACTACTTCCAGGACCTGGCGAACCTGCACCCGCGCACCCGGACGATGGTCACCACCGCCGCGTCCGTGGAGTGGACCGTGGTGTCCACGGAGGTCGAGGCGCTGCAGCTGGAGTACTCCTGGATCAAGGAGTTCGACCCCCGGTTCAACGTCAAGTACCGCGACGACAAGAGCTACCCGTACCTCGCGGTGACGATGAACGAGGAGTTCCCGCGTGTACAGGTGATGCGCGGTCAGAAGCGGAAGGGCGTCAGGTACTTCGGGCCGTACGGGCACGCGTGGGCGATCCGCGACACCGTGGACCTCCTCCTGCGTGTCTTCCCCGTGCGCACCTGCTCGGCCGGCGTCTTCAAGAACGCCACCCGCACCGGCCGCCCCTGCCTGCTCGGCTACATCGGCAAGTGCTCGGCCCCCTGCGTCGGCCGCGTCTCGGACGAGGAACACCGCGAACTCGCCGAGGAGTTCTGCGACTTCATGGCCGGCCGCACCGGCACGTACATCCGCCGCCTCGAGAAGCGGATGACCGACGCCGCCGAGGAGATGGAGTACGAGCGGGCCGCCCGGCTGCGGGACGACATCGAGGCCCTCAAGAAGGCCATGGAGAAGAACGCGGTCGTGCTCGCCGACGCGACCGACGCCGACCTGATCGCGGTCGCCGAGGACGAGCTGGAGGCTGCCGTCCAGATCTTCCACGTCCGCGGCGGACGTGTCCGTGGTCAGCGTGGCTGGGTCACCGACAAGGTCGAGGAGATCACCACCGGCGCCCTGGTCGAACACGCCCTGCAGCAGCTGTACGGCGAGGAGAAGGGCGACTCCGTTCCCAAGGAGGTCCTCGTCCCGGCCCTGCCCGACCCGGTCGAGCCCGTCCAGGAGTGGCTCGCCGAGCGCCGGGGGTCGAACGTCTCGCTGCGCATCCCGCAGCGCGGCGACAAGAAGGCCCTGATGGAGACCGTGGAGCGCAACGCCCAGCAGGCGCTCGTGCTGCACAAGACCAAGCGTGCCTCCGACCTCACCACGCGCTCGCGCGCCCTGGAGGAGATCGCCGAGGCCCTCGACCTGGACAGCGCCCCCCTCCGCATCGAGTGCTACGACATCTCCCACCTCCAGGGGGACGACGTCGTGGCCTCCATGGTCGTCTTCGAGGACGGCCTGCAGCGCAAGAGCGAGTACCGCCGCTTCCAGATCAAGGGCTTCGAGGGTCAGGACGACGTCCGCTCCATGCACGAGGTGATCAACCGCCGCTTCCGCCGCTATCTCGCCGAGAAGGAGAGGACCGGCGAGTGGATGGAGGACGCCGTCGACGGTGAGTCGGACAATGGTTTCAAGGACGACGAGGGCCGGCCCAAGAAGTTCGCCTACCCGCCTCAGCTCGTCGTCGTCGACGGCGGCCGGCCCCAGGTCGCCGCGGCCAAGAAGGCCCTCGACGAGCTGGGCATCGACGACGTCGCCGTCTGCGGTCTCGCCAAGCGCCTGGAGGAGGTCTGGCTGCCGGACGAGGAGGACCCGGTCGTTCTGCCCCGTACCAGCGAGGGCCTCTACCTGCTGCAACGCGTCCGCGACGAGGCGCACCGGTTCGCGATCACCTACCAGCGCACCAAGCGGGCCAAGCGCTTCCGTTCCAGCCCCTTGGACGACGTGCCCGGCCTCGGCGACACCCGGAAGCAGGCACTTCTTAAACATTTCGGTTCATTGAAGAAACTGAAGTCCGCCACCATCGACCAGATCTGCGAGGTACCCGGCATAGGCCGTAAGACGGCCGAGACGATCGCCGTCGCCCTCGCCCAGGCGGCCCCGGCCGCACCAGCCGTCAATACGGCGACTGGAGAGATCATGGAAGAGGAACCCGGCACCATGGGTTCCCGTGGGGAGCCCGTGACGACGGGCGCCCCGGACGAACGACGGGGGCAGGAGACATGAATGTGAACAAGCACGACGAGCAAGACGGCCAGACCGGCCAAGGCGGAGACGGAGCACAGGTGAGCACGGGCACGACCGGCGACGCGGCCGCCATTCCCGAGGCGGCCATCCCCGAGTTGGTGATCATCTCCGGCATGTCCGGCGCGGGACGGTCGACGGCCGCCAAGTGTCTCGAGGACCTCGGCTGGTTCGTCGTCGACAACCTGCCGCCCGCGCTGATCCCCACCATGGTGGAGCTCGGCGCCCGCTCGCAGGGCAATGTGGCCCGGATCGCGGTCGTCGTGGACGTCCGGGGCCGGCGCTTCTTCGACAACCTGCGCGAGTCCCTCGCCGACCTCGACGGCCGGGGCGTCACCCGACGGATCGTCTTCCTGGAGTCCTCCGACGACGCCCTGGTCCGCCGCTTCGAGTCGGTCCGCCGCCCGCACCCCCTCCAGGGCGACGGCCGTATCGTCGACGGCATCGCCGCCGAGCGCGAACTGCTGCGCGAGCTGCGCGGTGACGCCGACCTGGTGATCGACACCTCCAGCCTCAACGTGCACGAGCTGCGCGCCAAGATGGACGCCCAGTTCGCCGGCGAGGAGGAGCCCGAGCTGCGGGCCACGGTCATGTCCTTCGGGTTCAAGTACGGCCTCCCGGTCGACGCCGACCTGGTCGCGGACATGCGCTTCCTGCCCAACCCGCACTGGGTCCCGGAGCTGCGCCCCTTCACCGGCCTCAACGAGGAGGTGTCGGCCTACGTCTTCAACCAGCCCGGCGCCAAGGAGTTCATCGACCGGTACGCCGAGCTGCTGAGGCTCATAGCGGCCGGATACCGGCGCGAGGGCAAGCGGTACGTGACGATCGCCATCGGCTGCACGGGCGGCAAGCACCGCTCGGTCGCCACATCGGAGAAGCTCGCCGCCCGCCTCGCCGCCGAGGGTGTGGAGACGGTGGTCGTGCACCGGGACATGGGACGCGAATGACGGAACGATCTTCGCGGCTGGGCAGGCTGCGCCGGGTGGTGCCCGAGTCACGTGTGGGCCGACCCGTCGAGGCCCGCGGGGCCCGGCCGCGCCGACGCGGCGCCCAGCCCAAGGTCGTCGCCCTCGGCGGCGGCATGGGCCTGTCCGCCTCGCTCGCCGCGCTGCGCCGGATCACCGGCGACCTCACCGCCGTCGTCACCGTGGCCGACGACGGCGGCTCCAGCGGGCGCCTCCGCGACGAGCTGGGTGTGCTCCCCCCGGGTGATCTGCGCAAGGCCCTGGCCGCGCTGTGCGGGGACGACGAGTGGGGCCAGACCTGGGCCCGCGTCATCCAGCACCGCTTCCAGTCCAAGGGCGACCTGCACGAGCACGCGGTCGGCAACCTGCTGATCGTGGCCCTGTGGGAGCAGCTCGGCGACCACGTCCAGGCCCTCGACCTGGTCGGCAGACTCCTCGGCGCGCACGGGCGCGTGCTGCCCATGTCCGCCGTACCCCTGGAGCTGCAGGCCCTGGTCAAGGGGCACGACCCGGACCGGCCGGAGGACGTGGACACCGTACGGGGACAGGCGACCGTCGCCCTCACGCCCGGCGAGGTGCAGTCCGTGCACCTCGTGCCGCACGACCCGCCGGCCGTCCCCGAGGCCGTGGACGCCGTCCTGGACGCGGACTGGGTCGTCCTCGGCCCCGGTTCCTGGTTCTCGTCGGTCATCCCGCACCTGCTCGTGCCGGAACTGCTCGACGCGCTCACCGAGACCAAGGCACGCCGGGTACTCTCGCTGAACCTCGCCCCGCAGCCCGGAGAAACCGACGGCTTCTCCCCGCAGCGTCATTTGGAGGTTTTGGGACGACACGCCCCTAAACTCGCCCTGGACGTGGTGCTGGCCGACGAGGCCGCCGTGCCCGACCGTGATGTGCTCACCGAGGCCGCGGGACGGCTCGGGGCCGCGGTCGAGCTGGCCCCGGTGGCACGGAGAGACGGAACTCCGCGGCACGACCCGGAGCTGCTGGCCGCCGCGTACGACCGTATTTTTCGGATGCATGGAAGGATCGGCCCATGGCGATGACGGCAGCGGTGAAGGACGAGATCTCCCGGCTCCCCGTCACCCGGACCTGCTGCAGGAAGGCGGAGGTCTCCGCCATTCTGCGGTTCGCCGGCGGCCTCCACCTGGTCAGCGGGCGCATCGTGATCGAGGCGGAGCTGGACACCGCGATGGCGGCCCGGCGCCTGAAGCGGGACATCCTGGAGATCTTCGGCCACAGCTCCGAACTGATCGTGATGGCACCGGGCGGACTGCGCCGCGGCTCGCGCTACGTCGTCCGGGTCGTCGCCGGCGGTGACCAGCTGGCCCGGCAGACCGGCCTGGTGGACGGGCGGGGGCGCCCGATCCGCGGCCTGCCCCCGCAGGTGGTCTCGGGGGCCACCTGCGACGCGGAGGCCGCCTGGCGCGGGGCCTTCCTGGCGCACGGCTCGCTCACCGAGCCCGGCCGCTCCTCCTCCCTGGAGGTGACCTGCCCGGGCCCCGAGGCCGCGCTCGCCCTGGTCGGCGCGGCGCGCCGCCTGTCGATCGCCGCGAAGGCCCGTGAGGTACGCGGCGTGGACCGCGTGGTCGTCCGGGACGGCGACGCGATCGGCGCCCTGCTCACCCGCCTGGGCGCGCACGAGTCGGTGCTGGCCTGGGAGGAGCGCCGGATGCGCCGCGAGGTGCGGGCCACGGCGAACCGTCTCGCCAACTTCGACGACGCCAACCTGCGCCGCTCCGCCCGCGCCGCCGTCGCCGCCGGCGCCCGTGTCCAGCGCGCGCTGGAGATCCTCGGTGACGAGGTCCCCGAGCATCTCGCGGCCGCCGGGCGCCTGCGCATGGACCACAAGCAGGCCTCCCTGGAGGAGTTGGGCGCGCTCGCCGACCCGCCGCTGACCAAGGACGCCGTGGCCGGCCGTATCCGCCGCCTGCTCGCGATGGCCGACAAGCGCGCCTCCGACCTCGGCATCCCGGGCACGGAGTCCAGCATCACCGAGGAGATGGCCGACAATCTGGTCGGCTGATCAACCGAAAGTCCAACAAGCCGGTGCCGACGCCCACTTGGGCGTCGGCACCGGTCTTTGACTGGCTTTGTGTCGCCCTTGACTCCGCTGTGAACTGGCATGAGCCTGGCAGCAATTCGTCGCCGTGACGAAAGATTGCTAGGGGGGTTCATGAGACCCAGAGCGAGATCGATCCTCGCTGTCGGCGCGCTCCTGCTCGGCGGAGCGAGCCTCGCACCCATCGCCCAGGCTCAGAACGGAACTTCGCAGGGACAAGATCCGGGCGAGGTCAACGTCTACCGCGCCGACATCACCGCCAAGCAGGTGCCCCTGCTGCTGGCCGCCGGACAGGACGGCCACGAACTCGGCGAGCAGGTCCCCGCGAAGGGGAAGGCCACCGTCGAGGTCTACCTCACCGGTCAGCAGGCCAAGTCGCTTCGGAAGCAGGGCGTCGACCTCACCGAGCACACGCTTTCGGCCAAGGCGGAGAAACGGGTCGGCGTCGCCGCCGAGGGCGTGTTCCGCCCGTACGGCGGCAGCGGTGGTCTCAAGGAGGAGATCGTCCGGACCGGGCAGCAGCACCCCGACCTCGCCAAGGTCGAGTCCATCGGCAAGACGGTCAACGGCCAGGACATCCTCGCGCTCAAACTGACCAAGGGCGCCCGGAAGTCCAAGGACGGCTCGAAACCCTCCGTCCTCTACGTCTCCAACCAGCACGCGCGCGAGTGGATCACGCCGGAGATGACCCGGCGGCTGATGCACTACTACCTGGACAACTACAAGAAGAACAAGCGCATCAAGAAGATCGTCGACTCCACCGAGCTGTGGTTCGTCCTCTCGGCCAACCCCGACGGCTACGACTACACCTTCAAGAACTCCGACACCCGCCTGTGGCGCAAGAACCTGCGGGACGTCAACGGCGACGGCGTCATCTCCGTCGGGGACGGCGTCGACCTCAACCGCAACTTCGGCTACAAGTGGGGCTACGACGACGAGGGTTCGTCCCCCAACCCGACCAGTGAGACCTACCGCGGCGCGGCCCCGGAGTCCGAGCCCGAGACCAGGGCGCTGGACACCTTCGAGAAGCGGATCGGGTTCTCGTACGGCGTCAACTACCACTCCGCCGCCGAACTCCTCCTCTACGGCGTCGGCTGGCAGGTGGCCACCCCCACGCCCGACGACGTGATCTACAAGGCGCTCGCCGGTACACCCGGCAACTCCGCGATCCCCGGCTACCGCCCGCAGGTCTCCTCGGAGCTGTACACCACCAACGGCGAGGCGGACGGCCACGCGGCCAACGTCAACGGCATGTCGATGTTCACCCCGGAGATGTCGACCTGTCAGAGCGCGTCGAACATCGACCCGAACGACCAGTGGAAGGCCGCCGACTGCCAGTCCGTGTTCAACTTCCCGGACGACGAGAAGCTGATCCAGCAGGAGTTCGAGAAGAACATCCCGTTCGCGCTCTCGGTCGCCGAGACCGCCGAGCACCCCGACGTCCCGTCCTCCTCGCTCGGTCTGAAGGCCGCCGACTTCACCCCGGCGAAGTTCGCCACGTCGTACTCCCGCGGTGCCGACCAGGAGGTCTCGGTCGTCGTACGGAAGTCCGTGCGCGACAAGGAGCTCAAGTACCGCGTGAACGGCGGCCGTACGCAGGACCAGGACCTCAGGGCCTGGAAGGGCGGCGAGACCTACGGCGGTGACGACAACCTGCACTTCGACGCGTACCGGGCCAAGGTGAAGGACGGCGACCCGGGCGACAAGGTCGAGGTCTGGTTCACCGGACGGAGCAGGGGCGGCAAGAAGGTCTCCAGCGAGCACTTCACCTACACCGTCGCCCAGCGGGCCAAGGCCGACACGCTCGTCGTCGCCGAGGAGGGCGCGGCCGCCACGCAGGCGCAGACGTATGTGGACGCGCTGAAGGCCAATGGCCGTAAGGCCGTTGTCTGGGATGTCGCGACCCAGGGCGCGCCCGACGCGCTCGGCGTGCTGAAGCACTTCAAGACGGTCGTCCACTACACCGGCGCGGGCGTCCCCGGCAACGCCACCCAGCTCCAGCTGCGCGCCTACCTCAACGAGGGCGGCAAGCTGATCGAGGCGGGCGAGCAGGCCGGCGGCAACGTCGACCTCGGCGGCGGAACCCTGTCGGACGACTTCAGCCAGTACTACCTGGGTGCCTACTCGCGTACGTCGACCCCCGGGGCCACCGGTTTCACCGGCTCCGGCAAGCTCGACGGCGCCGGCGGGGCGCTCGGCGCGGCACCCGGCAACCCGCTCGACAAGGCGGGCACCTACTCCGTCACCTCCGACTCGCTGCCCGTCGACAAGTACCCGCAGTTCGCCGGCGCGGGCGCGGGCCAGTTCGCCGGGACGGTCAATCCGTACGGGCCGTACGCGGGCTCCTACATGGCGGCCGCCGTGCACACCGACGACGCGTACAAGCGCCTCACCCGCACCATCGACCTCAGCGGCGTGAGCACGGTCCAGAAGCCGACCCTGCGCAGCCATCTGCTGTGGGACACCGAGCCCGGCTACGACCATGTGATCGTCGAGGCCCACACCACCGGCGCCGACGACTGGACGACCCTCCCGGAGGCGGGCGGCGCGACCAGCACGGCTGTGCCGTCGGACTGCGGGGCGGGCTTCCTGGTGGGCGAGCACCCCTGGCTGAAGCACTACCTGACCGTGGGGTCCAACGCCTGCACGGCGACCGGCACCAGCGGCTCCTGGAACAGCCTCACCGGCGCCTCCAGCGGTTGGCAGCAGGTCAACTACGACCTGAGCGCCTACGCCGGCAAGTCCGTCGAGGTCTCGATCAGCTATGTCACCGACCCGGGCACCGGCGGCCACGGAGTCCTCGCCGACGACGCCTCGCTCGTCGTGGGCGGCACGCCGACCCAGACCGAGGGCTTCGAGGCGTCGCTGGGCGCCTGGAGCGTGCCCGGACCGCCCGCGGGCAGCCCGGCCGTCCTTGAGGACTGGGCGCGCACCGGGGCCCTCTTCAAGACCTACGGCGCCGTCACCACCGACCGGACCGTGCTGCTGGGCTTCGGCCTGGAGCACGTCGCCTCGGCGGCCGACCGGGCCACCCTCGTCAAGAAGGCCCTCGCGGCCCTCGGAGGGTGAACCCCCTGGTCAACGATGACTAGCTCACCGTAGTCACATCGAGTGACAGGACCTTTCGGCCCGGGCGGTCCATACCCCTACTGGCGGGTACGGACCGCCTGCCCGTGTATGCGGCATCTCGATGTCACTCCGGGGGCCTCAGGGAGGTAGGGTCGGGGGTGGTCGGGGACATCCCAAACAGAGCTCGCCGGCACCGCATGGCCGGCGTACCAACGAGGAGATCGGTTCGTGACGATCCGCGTAGGCATCAACGGCTTCGGTCGTATCGGTCGCAACTACTTCCGCGCACTGCTGGAGCAGGGTGCTGACATCGAGATCGTGGCTGTCAACGACCTGGGTGACACCGCAACCACCGCCCACCTGCTGAAGTACGACACCATCCTGGGCCGCCTCAAGGCCGAGGTCTCGCACACCGCCGACACGATCACCGTCGACGGCAAGACCATCAAGGTCCTGTCCGAGCGCAACCCCGCCGACATCCCGTGGGGCGAGCTGGGCGTCGACATCGTCGTCGAGTCGACCGGCATCTTCACCAAGAAGGCCGACGCCGAGAAGCACATCGCCGGCGGCGCCAAGAAGGTCCTCATCTCGGCTCCGGCCAAGGACGAGGACATCACCATCGTGATGGGCGTCAACGAGAACAAGTACGACGCGGCCAAGCACCACGTCATCTCCAACGCCTCCTGCACCACCAACTGTGTGGCGCCGATGGCGAAGGTCCTCGACGAGAACTTCGGCATCGTCAAGGGCCTGATGACCACGGTCCACGCGTACACGAACGACCAGCGCATCCTGGACTTCCCGCACTCCGACCTGCGCCGCGCCCGCGCCGCCGCGGAGAACATCATCCCGACCACGACCGGTGCCGCCAAGGCCACCGCCCTGGTCCTGCCCCAGCTCAAGGGCAAGCTCGACGGCATCGCGATGCGCGTCCCGGTCCCCACCGGTTCGGCCACCGACCTGGTCGTGGAGCTGGAGCGCGAGGTCACCAAGGACGAGGTCAACGCCGCGTTCAAGAAGGCCTCCGAGGGCGAGCTCCAGGGCTACCTGGCGTACACCGAGGACCCGATCGTCTCCTCGGACATCGTCAGCGACCCGGCCTCCTGCACCTTCGACTCCTCCCTGACCATGGTCCAGGAGGGCAAGTCGGTGAAGATCCTCGGCTGGTACGACAACGAGTGGGGCTACTCCAACCGCCTCGTCGACCTCACGGTCTTCGTCGGCAACCAGCTCTGATCCAGATCCGATCCACAGAGCAGGCACTTTGATGTGAACGCAGGGCTCGGGCAGCGCAGGGACGCGCCGCCCGGGCCCTGACTCACGTACAGAACAGCCCTCGTACGATCAGAGCAGCCCTCACCAGGAGTGTCCCCTTATGAAGACGATCGACGAACTTCTCGCCGAAGGCGTGGACGGCAAGCGGGTCTTCGTCCGCGCCGACCTCAACGTGCCGCTCGCCGACGGCCTCATCACCGACGACGGCCGCATCCGCGCCGTACTGCCCACCATCAAGGCCCTCGCCGAGGCGGGCGCCAAGGTGGTCGTCGCCTCGCACCTCGGCCGCCCCAAGGGCGCCCCGGACCCGGCCTTCTCGCTGCTGCCCGCCGCCGAGCGCCTCGGTGAACTCCTCGGCGCCCCGGTCGCGTTCGCCCAGGACACCGTCGGCCCCGCCGCGCACGACGCGGTGAACGGCCTCCAGCCCGGCCAGGTCGCGGTCATCGAGAACCTGCGCTTCAACGCCGGCGAGACCTCCAAGGACGACACCGAGCGCGGCGAGTTCGCCGACCGGCTGGCCGCCCTCGCGGACGTGTACGTGGGCGACGGCTTCGGCGCCGTGCACCGCAAGCACGCCTCGGTCTTCGACCTCCCGGCCCGCCTGCCGCACGCCGCCGGCTACCTCATCGCGGGCGAGGTCGCCGTACTGAAGAAGCTCACCGACGAGGTGCAGCGCCCCTACGTCGTCGTGCTCGGCGGCGCCAAGGTCTCCGACAAGCTCGCCGTCATCGACGAGCTGCTCGGCAAGGCCGACCGTCTCCTCATCGGTGGCGGTATGGCCTACACCTTCCTCAAGGCCAAGGGCTACGAGGTCGGCAAGTCCCTCCTTCAGGAGGACCAGATCCCGGCGGTCCTGGAGTACATCGAGCGCGCCGAGAAGACCGGCGTCGAGCTGGTGCTGCCCGTCGACGTGGTGGCCGCCCCGGCGTTCCCGGACCTGAAGACCAAGGCGTCGGCGAACCCCGTCACCGTCGCCGCGGACGCCGTACCCGCCGACCAGATGGGCCTGGACATCGGTCCGGAGTCCCGCAAGCAGTACGCCTCGAAGATCGCCGACGCCGCCACCGTCTTCTGGAACGGCCCGATGGGCGTCTTCGAGCACCCCGATTTCGCCGAGGGCACCAAGGCGGTCGCCCAGGCCCTCCTCGACTCCCCGGCCTTCACGGTCGTCGGCGGCGGCGACTCCGCCGCGGCCGTGCGCCTCCTGGGCTTCGACGAGAACGCATTCGGCCACATCTCGACCGGTGGTGGCGCCTCCCTCGAATACCTCGAGGGCAAGACGCTCCCCGGCCTCGCCGCACTGGAGGACTGACCCCTTATGAGCACGCGCACGCCGATCATGGCGGGCAACTGGAAGATGAACCTCAACCACCTCGAGGCCATCGCGCACGTCCAGAAGCTCGCCTTCGCCCTGGCCGACAAGGACTACGAGGCCGTCGAGGTCGCCGTCCTGCCGCCCTTCACCGACCTGCGCTCCGTGCAGACCCTGGTCGACGGCGACAAGCTCAAGATCAAGTACGGCGCCCAGGACATCTCGGCGCACGACGGCGGTGCCTACACCGGCGAGATCTCGGGCCCGATGCTGGCCAAGCTGAAGTGCACGTACGTGGCCATCGGCCACTCCGAGCGCCGGCAGTACCACGCGGAGACGGACGAGATCGTCAACGCCAAGGTCAAGGCCGCCTACAAGCACGGTCTGACCCCGATCCTGTGCGTCGGTGAGGAACTGGACGTGCGCGAGGCGGGCAACCACGTCAGGCATACGCTCGCCCAGGTCGAGGGCGGTCTCAAGGACCTCCCGGCCGAGCAGGCCGAGACCGTCGTGATCGCCTACGAGCCCGTCTGGGCCATCGGCACCGGCAAGGTCTGCGGCGCCGAGGACGCCCAGGAGGTCTGCGCCGCCATCCGCGGCAAGATCGCCGAGCTGTACACCCAGGAGCTGGCCGACCGGGTCCGCATCCAGTACGGCGGCTCCGTCAAGGCCGGCAACGTCGCGGAGATCATGGCGCAGGCCGACATCGACGGTGCGCTCGTGGGCGGTGCCTCGCTCGACGCCGATGAGTTCGTCAAGATCGTGCGCTTCCGCGACCAGTGAGTAGGCCCTAGCGGCGATCCGTCGTACTCTTGCGGGGGCACAGCCGTGGTGCTGTGCCCCCGTCGTTCATCCGAATCCGAGGAAGTTGGTCCAGCCGTGGTTTTGGGGTTCTCGATCGCCCTGATCGTCTTCAGCCTGCTGATGATGCTGCTGGTGCTGATGCACAAGGGCAAGGGCGGCGGCCTCTCCGACATGTTCGGTGGCGGCATGCAGTCGTCCGTCGGTGGCTCCTCGGTCGCCGAGCGCAACCTGGACCGCATCACGATCGTGGTCGGTCTGCTGTGGTTCGCGTGCATTGTCGTACTCGGCATCATCATGAAGACGAACAGCTGAGCAGCAACACACACAGCACGTACATTCCGCACGTAAGGCCCCATGTTCGGTACGCGCAGCTGAGCGCGGCCTATCATGGGGCTTGCGTCTAGGTATGGGGGCTGTAACTCCAACCACTGGACGTGCGTTGGGCCTTACGTAGACTGAGGCGCTCGCAACGAAGCGAAACGCCGACTCGCTTCGCGGCACCATCACGCAGGGAGTTACGACCGTGGCAAGTGGCAACGCGATCCGAGGTAGCCGGGTCGGGGCGGGGCCGATGGGCGAGGCCGAGCGCGGCGAGTCCGCGCCGCGTCTGCGCATCTCCTTCTGGTGCTCGAACGGGCACGAGACGCAGCCCAGCTTCGCCAGCGACGCGCAGGTTCCCGAGACCTGGGACTGCCCGCGCTGTGGCTTCCCGGCCGGGCAGGACCGGGACAACCCGCCGGACCCGCCGCGCACCGAGCCCTACAAGACGCACCTCGCGTATGTGCGGGAGCGGCGCAGCGACGCGGACGGCGAGGCGATCCTCGCCGAGGCGCTCGCCAAACTGCGGGGCGAGATCTAGGAGTCGACAGCCGGCCGGGCACCGAACGGGGTGCCTGGCCGGAGCCGTTTCACGGCCGGTCGACCGGCCGCCTCCGACCGACTGTCAGTGGTGACCTCTACGGTTTGTTCATCGCCTCGTGGCGTGCGCATCGTGAGGGGGAGCAGTGACGACGGTGACGACGACGGGTGCCTCCGCGCCCGCGTGGCGGGGTGGGTTCGGGCGGCTGTGGACCGCCGCCGTGGTCTCGCGGTTCGGGGACGCGCTGCGCAACACCGCGTTGCCGCTGGTCGCCGTGCGCCTGTCCGACGAGCCTCTCGTCGTCGCGTCGGTCACCGCCTGCGGGTATGTCCCGTGGCTGCTGTTCGGGCTGCTCGGCGGAGCGGTGGCGGACCGGGTGGACCAGCGCCGGGCGATGTGGGCCGTGGATACGTTACGAGGCCTGCTCGTCGCCTGTTTCGCGCTCGCCGTGGGCCTGGGACACGCCTCGATCCCGCTGCTCATCGCGCTCGCCTTCGCGCTGACCACGCTCCAGACGCTGTTCGACAACGCGTCCACGGCCCTGCTGCCGTCCCTGGTGGACCGTGAGGCCCTGGGCGGTGCCAACGCCCGGTTGATGACCGGGCAGCAGCTCGCCGGAGGCCTGCTGGCCGGCCCGTTCGTGCCGCTGCTGCTCGGTGTCGCCGCCTTCATGCCGTTCGCGGCCGACGCGAGTACGTATCTGCTGGCGGCGGCCCTGGTGGCCTCGCTGCGGATACGGCCCCCGCAGCGGGAGCCGCGGCGGGCGGGCAGCACCCTGCGGGCGGAGATCCGCGAAGGCGTGGGCGCGCTGTGGCGGGACCGCACCCTCCGGGCGACCTGCCTGGCCACCCTGCTGTGCAACATCGGCATGGGCGCGCTGATCGCCACCCTGGTGCTGCATGTGACGCGCTGGCTGCACGCCGACAACGCGGAGTACGCGGCCGCCATGACGGCGTACTCGCTCGGCAGCTTCACCGGTGGCTTCCTCGCCCAGCGGATCGCGCGTCGGGTCGGGCGGGTGCGGGCCCTGCTGTTCGGCGGGACCGTCCAGACCGCGTCCCTGCTGGTCATGGGCAGCGTCCGGCACCTCGCGGCCCTTCTCGTGAGCATGCTGCTGCTCGGCGTCATGGGCATGGTGTGGAACGTCAACCAGGTCACGCTGATGCAACAGCGCAGCCCCGAGGCCATGGTCGGCCGCATGGCCTCCGCCTTCCGTACGGCGTCCACGTCCGGCGCCCCGCTCGGCGCGGTGCTGGGCGGAGCCGTCGCCCACGCCTACGGGCTGAACGGGCCGGCGCTGCTGGCGGCCCTGCTGTTCGCCCTGGCCGTCACCTCGTTGATACCGGCGAGCAAGACCGACGTACCTGTTGTTGCGCCGCGGGACGACGCCATGACGGCTCGCGCGCCGCGCTGATCAACTAGGTTGGAACAGCTGGGACAGGCACGAAAGAAGGCTGAAGTCGGACATGAACGCAGACGGCCGTACCAGGCTCAACCAGACGCCCGAGTGGACCGCGCTGGCGGGGCACCGCGAGGAGCTCGCCGACCTCCATCTGCGGGAGCTCTTCGCCGCCGACCCGGGCCGCGGCGCCGGTTACACGCTGCAGGTGGGCGACCTGTACGTCGACTACTCCAAGCACCTGGTCACCGACGACACCCTGCGGCTGCTGCGTGAACTGGCCGCCGCCACCGATGTGTTCGGGCTGCGGGACGCCATGTTCCGCGGGGAGAAGATCAACACGACGGAGAACCGCGCGGTTCTGCACACGGCGCTGCGGGCGCCCCGTGACGCGGTGGTCGAGGTCGACGGGGAGAACGTCGTCCCGGGTGTGCACGCCGTCCTCGACAAGATGGCCGGCTTCGCCGAGCGCATCCGCTCCGGCGCCTGGACGGGCCATACCGGCAGGCGCATCAAGAACATCGTCAACATCGGCATCGGCGGCTCGGACCTCGGTCCGGCGATGGCGTACGAGGTGCTGCGCGGCTACACCGACCGCGACCTCACGGTCCGCTTCGTGTCGAACGTCGACGGCGCCGACCTGCACGAGGCCATCCGCGACCTGGACCCGGCCCAGACGCTGTTCGTGATCGCGTCCAAGACCTTCACCACGATCGAGACGATCACCAACGCGACCTCGGCGCGCGAGTGGCTGCTCGGTGAGCTGAAGGCGGGTCAGGAGGCCGTCGCCCAGCACTTCGTGGCGCTGTCGACCAACGCGGAGAAGGTCGCCGACTTCGGCATCGACACGGCCAACATGTTCGAGTTCTGGGACTGGGTCGGCGGCCGTTACTCGTACGACTCGGCGATCGGCCTCTCCCTGATGATCGCCATCGGCCCGGACCGCTTCCGCGAGATGCTCGACGGCTTCCACCTCGTCGACGAGCACTTCCGCACCGCGCCGGCCGAGTCCAACGTGCCGTTGCTGCTAGGCCTGTTGGGCATCTGGTACGGCAACTTCCACGACGCCCAGTCCCACGCGGTGCTGCCGTACAGCCACTATCTCTCCAAGTTCACCGCCTACTTGCAGCAGCTGGACATGGAGTCCAACGGCAAGTACGTGGGCCGGGACGGGCAGGAGGTCGACTGGCAGACCGGTCCGGTGGTGTGGGGGACGCCGGGTACGAACGGGCAGCACGCCTACTACCAACTCATCCACCAGGGCACGAAGTTGATCCCGGCGGACTTCATCGGCTTCGCCGAGCCGGTCGCGGAGTTGAGCGACGGGCTCAAGGCGCAGCACGACCTGCTGATGGCCAACTTCTTCGCCCAGACACAGGCGTTGGCCTTCGGCAAGACACCGGACGAGGTGCGGGCGGAGGGGGTGCCGGAGGAGCTGGTGGCCCACAAGACCTTCAAGGGCAACCACCCGACGACGACGATCCTCGCGCGCGAGCTGACACCGTCCGTCCTCGGCCAGCTCATCGCCCTCTACGAGCACAAGGTGTTCGTCCAGGGCGCCGTCTGGAACATCGACTCCTTCGACCAGTGGGGCGTCGAACTCGGCAAGGTCCTGGCCAAGCGGGTCGAGCCCGCGCTGACGGAGGGTGCGGAAGTGCCGGGGCTGGACGCGTCCAGCAAGGCGCTGGTGGCCAAGTACCGGGAGCTGCGCGGGCGTCGGTGACGCGGGTGCCGTGGGTGAGGGAAGCGGGCGGCACGGGGTGACCGCTTCCCCGGACTCCGGGCGGCGTTGAGCGCGCGCCAGGGCCGGTGACGTCCCCGAGGGAAGGTGATGCGCCCGCCCGCTCAGGCCACCGCGCTCAATGTGTCCGCCAGGCGCCGACGGGCCGCACGTGCCGCCGGCAGTGCGGCGAGCCCTGCCGCGCCCAGCACCGCCCCCGCCCCGAACAGCACCAGCAGCCACGGCGACGGCCTCTGGGCGATCCCCGAGCCGATGCCGCTCGACCTGCCCTGGGCGTCGATCAGCCAGTGCGCGAGGGGCGTGCCGATGGCCGTGCCGACGAGCACGGCGGCCAGGGCGGTGCAGCCGGTGGCCATGACGGTGATGGCGGTGATCTGGCGCGGGGAGAGACCGATGGCCTTGAGGGCGAGCAGATCGCGTTCGCCTTCGCGGACGGTGCCGCCGATCGCGGTGAGCAGTTCGATGAGGCCGATCAGGGCCAGGACGGCGATCAGACCGGCCACGACTCCGCGCAGGGAGGAGAGCCCGTCGGCCGGATTGGTCACGGCGTGCACGTCCAGGTGTCCGTGCCCGGCGGCGGCCAGGCGGTCGGCCACCTTGTGCGGATCGGCGCCCGTGCGCAGACGTACCTGGTAGAGGGCCGGGGCCAGGCGAGGGTCGTTCTCGCGGAGGGTGTCGAGGGAGGTGGAGATGACCCGGCCGGCGTTCTCCGGTTCGATGTTGCGGCCCACGATGTGCAGGATCTGCGGCTGGTCGCCCACGGTCATGCGCACCCAGTCGCCCACGCGCACGTCCAGCAGGTCGAGCAGCCCCTGCCCCGCCACGGCCTCGTCGCTGTCTCGCGCGGGGCGGCCCCCGGCCAGCGTGTACGGGTACGGGTCCTGACGCGTGCCGAGGCCGCGCAGGGCGATCGTGGCCGTCTGGCCCGGGACCAGGGCGGCCACCTCGACACCGGGGTAGGCGGCGGCGATCTGCGGGTCGCGGTCCAGGAGGGCGCGGGTGTCCCGGTCGCTCAGGCCGGCGTCAGCATGGACGGTGAGAGCGGCCGGCAGACCGATCCGCTCCGGACTGCTGTGGAAGCGGTCGATGGTGGTCCAGGCGGACATCGCGACGACGATCAGCAGCAGGGGTAGTGCCAGCCGGGCCACGGTGGTCAGGGACCGCATGCGGCGGCTGAGGAGCGTGTGCCAGCCCAGGACCAATGCGGGGGGCAGCCCCAGCCCGAGCGCGCGGCGCGCGAGAGCGGGGAGCTGTCCGGACGGGGAAGTGAGGCTCACTCCGCCGGAGAGGGGTGCCGGGGTGACCCGCCCGCCGCTGAATGAGGTGGGGCGTATGTCGAGTGCGGGGTGTGCAGCCGGACCGGGGACTCGTGCGCCGGGCGGGGCAGAGCAGTCCCGCCCGGACCGGGGCGCGCGCCGCGCCGCGTTCGTGGACCGTCGGTCCGATCGAGCCGCGGGGCGCGGTCTCGGGGCTCGCTGCGCCAATCCTCGCAACCCACGGCCTCTCGCGGCCACCGGCCGTGCCACCGGTACCGGCGGCACCCGCCCCGCCCGCCAGGCCGCCAGACCCGTCGTGCCGCCGATGAACAGCATCGCGCCGACCGGAACCGCGAACAGGGCGAACGTGTGTCCCGGCAGCCCCTGCCAGATGGCGACCGCGTCCCCGAGGCGGCCGGGGAAGCCGCTGCCCAGTGCCTCCGTCAACGCTGCCGCGGCGACGGCGCCGAGAAGGGCGTAGGCGATGTGCTGGAACAGGAAGACCCGCACGACCTGGCCCGGCGTGAAGCCGATCGCCTTCAGGACCGAGATGTCGCGCAGGTGGCCGCGAATCCGGGTGGCGATCGCGCCATGCACGGCCAGCCCGGCGGCGATCAGCGCGCCCAGCCCGAACAGAGCCAGCACCTGTCCCAGCAGCCGGTTCTCGCCCTGAGCCTCGGCGCGCGCCTGCCGCCAGGTGGAGACATCGCCTATGGCACCGGCGCCCAGGGTGGTGACGGCGCGTTGGACGGCGTAGTCCGTGTCGGCGGGGTCGGTCAGGCGCAGGCCGATGACCTGGCCGGTGGGGTGGGACACGGCGGCCGGGAGCGCCCAGACCAGGCCTGGACGTTCACCCGGGTGGTAGCGGGGTTCGGCGTCGTCGGCCACGCCCAGGACGGTCACCGTCCGCGCGGTGCCCGGCACGGTGAGCGTGTCGCCGGGTTCGGCGAGCAGGGCGCGGGCCAGGCGGCTCTCCAGGACGACACCGTCGGGGGTCGCGGGGTCCAGCCAGTGGCCGGAGACGAGGAGCGGGCGGCCGACGGCGGGGCGTCGGGGAGTCGCGCGCATTTCGACGGAGGCGCGCGTGCCGCGGGAGGCGAGGGTGGTGGAGACGGTGGCGTAGGGACCGGCGACGGACTCCACGCCGTCCAGCCCTGCCAGCCGGCGCACCTGGGCGGACTCGCTCGTGTGGATCCAGACGTGGGCGCCGCGCGACTCGGTGAAGATCCCCTGCCAGGGGTTGGTGGCGTACCCGAACAGGGCCGTGGCCAGCAGCAGCGACAACGTGATCCCGGCGGTCGCGAGGATCAGGAACAGCGCCTCGCCGCGGTGCGTGCGCAGATCGGAGTGCGCCCAGCGCAGGGTGGCTCGCACCGGAATCAGCCCCGAGCCCTGCGCGCGGTGGCCCCCCGAGGGCGGGCAACGGGCCTGGACATGACGGATTCCGGAGTTCCGGCACCGCTCCCACAGGTGCCGCCGGACATCGCCGCGACTCCCGAACCGTCGTACATCCGCATGTCAGTCCTTGAGTTCCAGCACCCCGGACGCCCCGCTCCTGCGGGGCGCCGGAGCGCCGTCCAGCTTCGCGTCGTCGGCTATGCGTCCGTCGAAGAAGCAGATGACCCGGTCCGCGGCGCTCGCCAGCCGCGCGTCATGGGTGACCAGCACGATCGTCTGGCCGCGCTGGTGGAAGCGGGACAGCAACCGCATCACCTCGCGGGTGCCCTTGCTGTCCAGGCTGCCCGCGGGTTCGTCGGCCAGGAGGAGCGGCGGGTGGTTGACCAGCGCCCGCGCCAGCGCGACCCGCTGCTGCTCACCGCCGGACAGCTCGCCCGGCAGGCTGCGTTCCTTGCCCGCGAGCCCCAGCTCGGCCAGCAGTTCCCTCCGTTCGGCACGCGCCCGCTTCGGCGTGCCCCCGGCGAGCAGCGCGGGCAGCTCCACGTTGTCGGCGACCGACAGATTGGACACCAGGTTGAAGAACTGGAAGACGATCCCGATCCGCTTCCGGCGCTCCACCGCCCAGCGCGCCTCGCTCCACGCGTCCGCGCACTCCCCGTCCAGCCAGACACGGCCGCCGTCCGGCCGCTGCAGCCCGCCCAGCAGATGCAGCAGCGTCGACTTCCCGGCCCCGGACGGACCGGTGACGGCCACGAACTCGCCCTTGCGTACGCACAGATCGACTCCACGCACCGCGTGCGCCGGGGCACCCTCGCCGTAATGCGTCTTGACCAGGCTCTCGGCGCGCAGCACGGGAGCGGGATTCTCGCTCATTCCAGCTCCTCCAGCTCTTCCTGGCACCGCTCCAGCCAGTCCAGGTCGGCCTGCAGGTGCAGCATCGCGCCATCGATCAGCAGATGGGCGATGCGATTGTCCCGGTCTTCCGCTGCGGCCAGCTTCGACAACTGCCGCATCGTGTTCAGATACTGACGCCGCTGCTTGTTGATCAGCGCGATCCGGTCGGCGAGACCGGTCTGTGGAGCGAGCGCCAGCTTCATGAAGAACTCGTCCCGTACCCGCGGCTCGTCCTCGGGCTCCTCGAACCAGGCGCGCAGCGCTTCGCGCCCGGTTTCGGTGAGGTGGTAGACCTTTTTGTTGGGCCGGCCCGACTGCTCGACGCCCTGGCCCTCGATGAGCCCCTGCTTCTCGAGGCGGCCGAGGGTGACGTAGATCTGCCCGACGTTCGGCTGAGGGTACGCGGAACCCAGCATCTGCTCAAGGTCCTGCTTGAGCTCGTAGCCATGGGCCGGACCGCGGGCGAGCAGGGCCAGGAGAGGCAGCCGCACGCGTGCTCTCCTCCTCGCCTCGGGGTAATGTGCCGCAGGCTCTAGTATCGCCCATACCTAACAGGTATACATGGCCTCTGACTCCGGGCGAGGACGCCCGGCGCCGGGTGTGCAAGGAGGAACCTATGCGGTGGACGCACGCCGCCGGTAGGGGGCTCCTCGTTCTCGTCGTGATCTTGACCGGTTACGTGGCCTCGGGAGCCCTCGCCGGCGGCGCTGCCGACGGCGGGCGAGGCCCGCTCACTCTCGCCACAGCAGGAGACCTCACCGGCTATCTCGGCCCCCTCCTGCAGGGCTGGAACCGCACGCACCCCGCCGAGAAGGTCAAGCTCGTCGAACTCCCGGACTCCGCCGACGAGACCCATGCGCAGATGGTCACCGACCTGCGCGGTGGCGACCGCAGCCGCTTCGACGTCCTCAACATCGACGTCAGCTGGACCTCGGAGTTCGCGGCGGCGGGATGGATACGTCCCCTGCCCGACGACCGTTTCCCGCTTGGGGCCTTCCTGGATCCGGTCGTCGACACGGCCCGCTACGACGGACGCCTGTACGCCGTCCCGTACGTCACCAACGCCGGCCTGCTCCTCTACCGCAAGGACATCCTCGCCAAGCAGGGCGTCCCACCGCCGCGCACCTGGGCCGAGCTGGAGCACGACGCCAAGACCATCGCGCCGAAGTACGGGCTCGACGGGTACGCCGGCCAGTTCCTCCCGTACGAGGGACTCACCGTCAACGCGGCGGAAGCCGTCTACTCGGCGGGCGGCAGCATCCTCGGCGACGAGGGTGCCCGCGTCACCGTCGACTCGGCGGCGGCGCGCGAGGGCATCGGGTTCCTCGCCCGGGGCGTGCGCGAGGGCTGGATCCCCAAGAAGGCGCTGATGTACAAGGAGGAGGAGTCCAAGCAGGCCTTCCAGGCCGGACACCTGCTCTTTCTCCGCAACTGGCCGTACGCCTATGCCGTCGCGTCGGCCAAGGGCTCCCCGGTCGCCGGGAAGATCGGCGCCGTACCGCTGCCCGGCCCTCACGGGCCGGGCAGGAGCGTGCTGGGCGGGTCCAACCTCGCCGTCAACACCCATGCGCGCCATCCCGACTCGGCCGCGCGTCTGATCGCGTACCTCACCAGCGCACCCGTCCAGCGCCAGGTCCTCACGAAGGGCGCCCTGCCGCCCGTACGGGCCGCGCTCTACGAAGACCCCGGGCTGATACGGCGGTTCCCGTATCTGCCGACCCTGCGCGAGAGCATCCGTACGGCCCAGCCGCGTCCCAAGAGCTCGCGCTACGACCAGGTCAGCCTGGTGGTGCAGGCGGTGGTGCACGACGCGATGACCGGGCACGAGACGCCGCGGGCAGCCGTGGAGCGGCTGGCGCGGGAGCTGGCCGCGATCCGGGGTCGATAGTTACCTGTTAGGTAACGCGAACATCTCATCTCGCTGCAGAATGCCCCACTAAGTCCGTATCTGCCATGGTGACTCGGCGGTAGTTTCCGTTCTCTTCGTTGACACTCTCGCGACTTGGATACCTAACATGCATACATGTTGAGTAAGTACCGCTGGTGGCGGGACGCGGTGATCTATCAGGTGTACGTCCGCAGCTTCCTGGACAGCACGGGCGACGGCATCGGCGATCTGGCCGGGGTCCGGGCCGGCCTGCCGTATCTGAAGAAGCTCGGCGTCGACGGGATCTGGCTGAGCCCGTTCTACCCCTCCCCGCAGCACGACCACGGCTACGACGTGGCCGACTACTGCGACGTCGACCCGCTCTTCGGCGACCTCGCCGAGTTCGACCTGCTGATGGCGGCCGCCCGGCGGCTGGGCATCAGGGTGCTGCTCGACATCGTGCCCAACCACTGCTCCAGCGAGCACCCGTGGTTCCAGGAGGCGCTGGCGGCGGAACCCGGCAGCGCGGCCCGCACTCGCTTCCACTTCGCCGACGGGCGTGGCGCCGACGGCTGTGAGCCGCCCAACAACTGGCACTCCATGTTCGGCGGGCCGGCCTGGAGTCGGGTGACCGAGGCGGACGGGCGGCCCGGCCAGTGGTACCTGCACATGTTCGCGCCCGAGCAGCCGGACTGGAACTGGCGCGACCCCCGGATCGGCGCCGAGTTCGACCGGGTGCTCCGCTTCTGGCTGGACCGGGGCGTCGACGGATTCCGCATCGACGTCGCCGCCGGCCTCTTCAAGCACCCGGAGCTGCCCGACTCGGACGACCCGGAGGCCGACGCCCGCACCCGCGACTCGGTCAACCCGCTCGCCTGGAACCAGCCCGAGGTGCACGACGTGTGGCGGCACTGGCGCTCGGTGTGCGAGGAGTACACGGAACGGGACGGAAACGAGCGGCTCCTGGTCGGCGAGGTGTCGGTCCCGAGCGCCCGCGAGCACGCGCAGTACGTCCGGGCGGACGAGCTCCACCAGGCCTTCTTCTTCGACCTGCTCAGCGCTCCCTGGGACCCCGACGCCTTCCGCAAGGTCATCTCGGAGGCCATGGAGGACATCGCCGGCACGGGCTCCACGCTCACCTGGGTCCTCAACAACCACGACCAGGTCCGCACCGTCACCCGCTACGGCGAACCCGCCACCGAGGGCAGCGGCCTCGGCACCGCCCGTGCCCGCGCCGCCGCGCTGCTGATGCTGGCGCTGCCCGGAGCCGCGTACATCTACCAGGGCGAGGAGCTGGGCCTGCCCGAGGTGGTCGACCTGCCCGACGACGTGCTCACCGACCCGATCTTCCGGCGCACGGGAAGCCGGACCCATGTCCGCGACGGCTGCCGCGTCCCGCTCCCCTGGTCCGGACAGGCCTCGCCCTTCGGCTTCACCTCCGGTGCGGAGACCGCACGGCCGTGGCTTCCGCAGCCCTCCTACTTCGCCGAATACGCCACCGACCGCGCCCTCGCCGACACCCGCTCCTTCTGGCACCTGTACCGCGACGGACTCCAACTCCGAGCCGCTCTGTCCCAGTTGGGCGAGGGACCGCTCCAGTGGCTGGACACTCCGCCCGGCGTCCTCGCCTTCGTCCGCGGCGACGGCCTGGTCTGCGCCGTCAACTTCGGTACGGCGCCCACACCCGCGCCGGTCTCCGGTACCCCTCTGCTGTCCAGCGGCCCGTGCCCGAACGGCGTGCTGCCCGGTTCGACGGCCGCCTGGTGGATCAACGACCTCTGAATCGCCACCTGTCACCCCCGCGATGACGGGCGATCTCCCCTGATTGTTCGTCAGTTTCCCACCCCCTTGAAGGGACATCAACGATGATGCGACGACGCACGACCCTGCTCACGAGCTGCACTGCCCTCTCCCTGGCCCTCGGCGCGACCGCCTGCGGAGGCGGCGGACCGGTCTCCGCGGGCGGCGGCGACAAGGCGCTCAGCGGTCAGACGGTCACCGTGGCCGGTGTCTGGACCGGCAGCGAGCAGAAGAACTTCCAGAAGGTGCTGGACGCCTTCAGCGCGAAGACCGGCGCCAAGACGCAGTTCATAGCCACCGGGGACAACGTCTCCACCGTCATCGGCAGCAAGATCGAGGGCGGCAACGCGCCCGACGTGGTGATGGTCCCGCAGGTGGGCGTGTTGCAGCAGTTCGCGAAGAACGGCTGGCTCACACCGCTGTCCAAGACCACCGAGCAGTCCGTGGACGCCGGTTACGCCCCCGTCTGGAAGAAGTACGGCAGCGTCGACGGCCGCCTCTACGGCCTCTTCTTCAAGGCCGCCCACAAGTCGACGGTCTGGTACAGCCCCGACGCCCTCGACCAGGCCGGCGTCAAGCCGCCCAAGACGTACGACGAGATGCTCCAGGCCGGCCGCACCGTCTCCGACTCCGGCCTCGCCGCCTTCTCCGTCGCGGGCGAGGACGGCTGGACCCTCACCGACTGGTTCGAGAACATCTACCTCTCCCAGGCCGGGCCCGAGAAGTACGACGCCCTGGCCGCCCACAAGGTGAAGTGGACGGACGCGAGCGTCGTGAAGGCGCTGGGCACGCTCGGCAGGCTGTTCAAGGACAAGCAGCTGATCGCGGGCGGTCAGAAGGAGGCCCTCAACACCGACTTCCCGGGCTCGGTGGAGAAGGTGTTCGGACCCAAGCCCGAGGCCGCCATGGTCTACGAAGGCGACTTCGTCGCCGGCGTCGCCCACGACCAGTTCGGCAAGACCATCGGCACGGACGCGAACTTCTTCCCCTTCCCCGCGGTCGACGGCGGCAAGGCCCCCGTGGTCAGCGGTGGTGACGCGGCCGTCGCCCTGAAGGACGGCAAGAACACCAAGGCCGGTATGAAGCTCGTGGAGTACCTGGCGACGCCGGAGGCCGCGGCCGTGTGGGCGAAGGCGGGCGGCTTCCTCTCCCCGAACAAGAAGCTGAACCTGTCCGAGTACGGCGACGACGTCACCCGCGCCACCGCCAAGTCCCTCGTCCAGGCCGGGGATTCGGTCCGCTTCGACATGTCCGACCAGGCACCCGCGGCCTTCGGCGGCACCAAGGGCGCCGGCGAGTGGAAGCTGTTGCAGGACTTCCTGCGCGACCCGTCCGACCCGAAGGGCACCGCGGCCGAGCTGGAGACCGCGGCGGCCAAGGCGTACAAGGACTGACGCGCCATGACCGCGACCCTGGTGAAAGAGCCAAGTCCGCCCGTCACAGGGCTGGTCGAGCGCGCCCGGCGCTCACGGCGGCGGGCCCGCGTCGTCGCCCTGCTGTTCGTCTTCCCGGCGCTGCTCCTGCTGGGCGCCCTCGTCGTCTACCCGGTGCTCTTCTCGATCGGCCGCAGCTTCTTCGACGCGTCCGGCACACGATTCGTCGGCGGCGAGAACTACACCGAGATGTTCCGCGACCCCGCGACCCTCAAAGCCGTACGGAACACGGCCATCTGGGTCGTGATCGCCCCGGCGCTGCTGACCGGGCTGGGCCTGATCTTCGCCGTGCTGGTGGAGAAGGTGCGGTGGGCCACCGCCTTCAAACTGCTGCTGTTCATGCCGATGGCCGTGTCCTTCCTGGCCGCGGGCATCATCTTCCGGCTCGCCTACGACGAGGACCCGAACAAGGGCGTGCTCGACGCGGCCGTCGTCGGGGTGCACGACGCGTTCAAGGGGACATCGGAGTATCCGACCGCCCGGGCGCGCGTCGGGCAGGGGCTGAAGGCGGGCGCGGACGGCTCGTACCGGACGACGGCGAGCGTGTCGCCGGGCGATTCGGTGACGCTCGGCCTGGTGGGCGTCGCGCCGAAGGACCTGCCCGGCGACGCGCGGCCCGCCTACACGGCGGCCGCCCGCACGGCGGGGGCGCACGAACTGCGCGGGGTCGTCTACCTGGACTTCACCCCTGGTGGGGGAGGGGTGCAGGGCAAGGTCGACCGGCGGGAGAGCGGACTGCCGGAGATGAGCGTCGAGGTGGTCCGGGACGACGGGAAGACGGTCGCGCGTACGACGACCGCGGCCGACGGCTCCTTCCGCTTCACCGGCCTCGGCTCCGGTTCGTACACGGTGAAGCTGCCGGCCTCCAACTTCGCGCAGCCCTACCAGGGCGTCTCCTGGCTCGGGCCGACGCTGGTCACGCCGGCGATCATCGGGGCGTACCTGTGGATCTGGACCGGATTCGCGATGGTGCTGATCGGCGCGGGGCTCGCGGCGCTGCCCCGGGACGCGCTGGAGGCGGCGCGGATGGACGGGGCGAACGAGTGGCAGATCTTCCGCCGCATCACGGTCCCGCTGCTCGCTCCCGTGCTGACCGTCGTCTTCGTGACGCTCGTGATCAACGTGCTGAAGGTCTTCGACCTCGTCTACATCATCGCGCCCGGGCCGGTGCAGCAGGACGCGACCGTGCTGGCGACCCAGATGTGGCTGGTGTCGTTCGGTGGCGGCAACAACCAGGGGCTGGGCAGCGCGCTCGGTGTGCTGCTCCTGCTGCTGGTGGTGCCCGCCATGGCCTTCAACATCAGCCGTTTCCGGAGGAGTGAGCGATGAACGCGGTGAGGCGCGGCCTGAGCAGTGGTCTCGTGCAGGCCTTCCTGGTACTGATCGGTCTGGTGTGGCTGACACCGCTGGCGGGGCTGTTCCTGTCGTCGCTGCGGTCCTCACAGGACTCGGCGAGCAGCGGCTGGTGGACGGCGTTCACCAGCCCCGGCCGGCTGTCCTTCGAGAACTACTCGGCGCTGCTGAAGAACGCCGGTATGACACAGGCCTTCTGGAACACGGTGCTGATCTCGGTACCGGCGACAGTCCTGGTGGTCGTCCTCGCGGCGCTGGCCGCGTACGCCTTCGCCTGGCTGGACTTCCCGGGGCGGGATGCCGTCTTCCTGGTCGTGGTGGCCCTGTTGGTGGTGCCGGTGCAGATCGGATTGCTGCCGGTCGCCAAACTCTTCGGAGAACTGGGGCTGTTCGGGACCATCCCGGGTGTGGTGCTGTTCCACGTGGCGTACGGCCTGCCCTTCGCCGTCTTCCTGCTGCGCAACTACTTCGCCGAGATGCCGAAGGAGATGCTGGAGGCGGCCCGGATGGACGGCGGCAGCGAGTGGCGCATCTTCACACGGCTGGTCCTGCCGGTGGGGCGGCCCGCGATCGCCTCGCTGGCCATCTTCCAGTTCCTGTGGGTGTGGAACGACATGCTGGTGGCGCTGCTCTTCGCGGACAGCTCGGCACAGCCGCTGACCGTGGAACTCCAGTCACAGATAAGGCAGTTCGGCAGCAACATCGATGTGCTGGCGCCGGGGGCCTTCGTGTCGCTGGTGGTGCCGGTGGTGGTGTTCTTCGCGTTCCAGCGGCACTTCGTGCAGGGGGTCATGGCGGGGTCGGTGAAGTGAGGCGCGCGGCGAGGGTTCTTTGCCCCGCCGCGCCCTCGACTCACGGCGAAGCCGGCGGATACAGCGACCGGGGCAGCTGTGAGGCCGCTGCCGCGTCCAGTAGCCACAGGGTGCGCTGACGTCCCCGTGCGCCCGCCGCCGGGGCCTGCACCTCGCCCGCTCCCGACAGGGCGATCGCCGCCGCCTGGGCCTTGTCCTCGCCCGCCGCCAGGAGCCAGACCTCGCGCGCCGCCCGGATCGCCGGGAGCGTGAGGGTCACGCGGGTCGGCGGAGGCTTCGGGGCGCCGTGGACGCCGACCACCGTGCGCTCGGTCTCCCGTACCGCGGGGAGTTCCGGGAACAGGGACGCCACATGCGTGTCCGGACCCACGCCCAGCATCAGGACGTCGAAGGTGGGCACGGCGCCGTGGTTCTCGGGGCCGGCCGAGAGGGCCAGCTCCTCGGCGTACCCGGCCGCCGCCGTGTCCGCGTCGGAGCCGTACGGGCCGTCCGACGCGGGCATGGCGTGCACGCGCTTCGGGTCCAGCGGGACCGCGTCCAGCAGGGCCTCGCGGGCCTGCGTGACATTGCGGTCCGGGTCGCCCTCGGGCAGGAAGCGCTCGTCTCCCCACCACAGGTCGAGACGGCCCCAGTCGATCGCGTCGCGGGCGGGCGCGGCGGCGAGGGCGGCCAGCAGGCCGTTGCCGTTGCGGCCACCGGTGAGGACCACGGACGCGAAGCCCCGGGAGGCCTGCGCGTCCACGATCTTCGTGATGAGGCGGGCCGCGGCGGCCTGCGCCATCAGTTCCTTGTCGTGGTGCACGACCAGCTGCGGAGTGCTCACGTCGTGGCCGCCTCGTTCGAGTGGTTCACCGGTGCTTCCGCCTCCGCTTCCTGTGCGGGAGCTTCAGCAGCGGCTTCGACCGGCTCTCCGTCGGCGGAGTCCCCTGTGGGCGCGGACTCGTCGCTTTTGGGCGCCGTCTCCTCGACGGCCACCACCGCCTCCCGCACCGGCCCCGGCGCGTTCAGCCGCTCCACGCCGAACCGCAGCGCCGACGCGTAGGTGTCGTCCGGGTCCAGCCGGCGCAGCTCCTCGGCGATCAGCTCGGCCGTCTCGCGCCGCTTCAGCGCCACCGCACGATCCGGCTGGCCCTGGATCGACAGCGTGGCGAGCGAGCCGTCCGCCCGGTCGAGGACTATCGGGCCGCCGTCGGTGTGCATGCGCACGGACGTCAGCCCGGGGCCGTTCGACAGCGACCGCTTCACCGGCACGTCCAGCCGGTCCGCCAGCCACATCGCCAGCAGCTCGCAGCTCGGGTTGAACTCCTCGCCCTCCACCTCGACGGCCTCCACCTCGACGGTGACCTGGTCGAGCGCGGCGGCCAGCATCGAGCGCCAGGGCGTGATGCGGGTCCAGGAGAGGTCGGTGTCTCCGGGGGTGTAGGTGTCGGCGCGGGCCGTGAGTTCCCGTACCGGCTGCTCGGCGGCGTACGTGTCGGTCACCCGGCGCTGGGCGAGGGCGCCCAGGGGGTCGTTCGCCGGGTCGAGCGGCGCGGTCACCGGCCACCAGACGACGACGGGCGCGTCCGGCAGCAGAAGGGGGAGGACGACGGACTGGGCGTGGTCGACGATCTCGCCGTACAGACGCAGCACGACCGTCTCGCCGGTCCCCGCGTCCGCGCCCACCCGTACCTCGGCGTCCAGGCGGGACGACGTGCGGTCGCGGGGTGTGCGCGAGACGCGCTTGATGACCACGAGCGTGCGCGAGGGGTGCTCGCGCGAGGCGTCGTTCGCGGCCTTCAGCGCGTCGTACGCGTTCTCCTCGTCCGTCACGATGACCAGCGTCAGCACCATGCCGACGGCGGGCGTGCCGATGGCCCGCCGCCCCTGCACCAGCGCCTTGTTGATCTTGCTGGCCGTGGTGTCCGTGAGGTCAATCTTCATGGCCGGCGCCAGCTCCGTCCCTCTCGTGCGAGCATTTCGTCCGCCTCGACGGGGCCCCAGGTGCCGGACGGGTACTGGGCGGGCGTGCCGTGCGTGTCCCAGTACTCCTCGATCGGGTCGAGGATCTCCCAGGACAGCTCGACCTCCTCGGTGCGCGGGAAGAGGTTCGAGTCGCCGAGCAGGACGTCCAGGATCAGCCGCTCGTACGCCTCCGGGGACGACTCGGTGAACGACTCGCCGTAGGCGAAGTCCATCGACACGTCGCGGATCTCCATCGAGGTGCCCGGCACCTTCGAGCCGAAGCGGACCGTCACGCCCTCGTCCGGCTGGACGCGGATGACGATCGCGTTCTGGCCGAGTTCCTCGGTGGCCGTCGTGTCGAAGGGGGAGTGCGGGGCCCGCTGGAAGACGACCGCGATCTCGGTGACCCGGCGGCCCAGGCGCTTGCCGGTGCGCAGATAGAACGGCACGCCCGCCCAGCGGCGGTTGTCCACCGACACCTTGATGGCCGCGTACGTGTCCGTCTTCGACTTGGGGTCGATGCCCTCCTCCTGGAGGTACCCGACCGCCTTCTCGCCGCCCTGCCAGCCGGCCGCGTACTGTCCGCGCACGGCGTCCCGGCCGAGGTCCTTGGGGAGTCGTACGGCCCCGAGCACCTTGGTCTTCTCGGCGGCCAGCGCGTCCGCGTCGAAGGAGGCGGGCTCCTCCATGGCCATCAGGGCCATGAGCTGCAGGAGGTGGTTCTGGATGACGTCACGGGCGGCGCCGATGCCGTCGTAGTAGCCGGCCCGGCCACCGATGCCGATGTCCTCGGCCATGGTGATCTGGATGTGGTCCACGAAGGACCGGTTCCAGATCGGCTCGAACATGGTGTTGGCGAAGCGGAGCGCCAGGATGTTCTGGACGGTCTCCTTGCCCAGGTAGTGG
>NZ_JBSFHA010000087.1:0-43651 GCF_053596855.1 Streptomyces sp. NPDC001617 | reverse complement strand
GTGCTGCTGGAAGACGCTCTTGCGGTAGAAGACCGCCCACGGGTACGTGGTCATCGGCACGAAGTAGTACTTACCGTCCGCGCCCTTGCTGAGCTTCTTCATCGCGTCGGGGAAGTTGCCCCCGATCTTCTCCCACACGTCGTCGATCGGGGAGGCGAGGTTCTTGGCCGCGAAGAACTGCATGCGGTAGCCCGCGAACCAGTTGAACACGTCGTCCGGCGTGCCCTGCAGATACGAGTTGATCTGCTCCTGGAACGTGTTGTGGTCCTTGGTGTTCACGTCGACCGTGATCCCGGACTGCTTCTTGAACGCCGCGTAGATCTCGGCGAACGCCTTCTTGGGGACGGCGTCGGACGCGTTGGAGCCGAGGGTGACGGTCTTCGGGCCGGCGGAGGCACCGCTGCCGCCGCACGCGGACAGCAACGGTATGCCGGCACCGAGCAGAGCGGCCCCACCGAGTCCGCGCAGCACGGCGCGGCGGCTGGTACCAGGCAGGGATTGACCAGGGGATGAAAGGCGCATTTCGGCTCCTGAGGGGCTGTCATGGCCCGGGCGTGGCGCGTTGATTCAAGGGGGCATGACGGGAAGCGGTCGACGATACGACCAGAAACAAACGTGATCGGACAGATCCGATCGATCGACGCGTCGAAGAGTGAACTTTCCAGGGACCCGCTGTCAAGGCCCTGCGGGGAACGTGGTGAGCGGACCGCTCCTTTCGCAGTCGTCCGGCCTGTCGGCGGAAGAAAAGCTGCGCGGGCTCTTGACGCGTGACCGTCCGGCTGTCTAGATATGACCGCGCGGTCAGTGACCGCGCGGTCATACAGCTGACCTCGCCTGATGCGGGTACCAGATGGCGAGGCGGCAGGCGACAGGCATACGGCCAACAGGAGCTCTCATGACACCAGTGGCAGGGCGCGGCGCGGGGTCTCCCGCGCCGCGCAGCGCGGACGTGGCCCGCGTGGCCGGCGTTTCGCGCAAGACGGTGTCGCGGGTCCTCAACAACGAGCCGTATGTGTCCGAAGAGGTCCGGCGACGCGTCCTCGGCGCTGCCGAGGAACTCGGATACCGGCTGAACCAGGCGGCGAGGGCGTTGGCCTCGGGGCGCAATCGCTCCATCGGCGTCGTCGCCCTGGGGACGGCCGGATATGGAACCGCCATGCTCCTCGTCGGCATCGAGAAGGCCGTGCGCGACGCCGGTTACGCGCTGCGTGTGGTCAATACGCCGGACGGAGACCCCGAAGGCATCGCCGGCGCCGTGATGTCCCTCCTGGAACAGGGAGTTGACGGAATCGTCGTCTCCGAGCCCGTCGTGGAAGGAGAGGTCTCCGTCCGCATCGACGTGCCGGTCCTGTTCCTGGGGGCGCCACCGTCCTTCCCTTCCGCCCGGACCCTGACCGTGGGCGTCGGTGCTCACGCCCTGGCACGGGCGGCCACCGATCATCTGCTGGACCTGGGGCACACGACCGTTCACCACCTCGCCGGACCCGGTCGCTGGTACGCGACCACGGACCGTATCGAAGGCTGGCGGGCGGCGTTGGCGGTTCGCGGGGCACCGGAACCGCCGGTGCTCCAGGGGGACTGGTCAGCCGAGTCCGGTTACGCGGCAGGCCGCGCACTGGCCGCGGACACCTCGGTGACGGCGGTGTTCGTGGCGGGCGACGAGATGGCCATCGGCCTGATCCACGCCCTGCGGGAAGCCGGCCGGCGAGTGCCGGAGGACATCAGCGTCGTGGGCTTCGACGGTAACCCCGTCTTCGCCTACGTCGCTCCGCCCCTGACCACCGTGCGTCAACCCTTCGACGCCGCGGCACGGGAAGGAATCAAGCTTCTCGTGCACGCCATCGAGAAGCCGGAGACCGAGCTGCCTGCGGCGAGCGAGCCACCGGTCGACCTCGTCGTCCGCGGCTCGACCGCGCCCCCGCCGTCCCACAAGGACCAGACGGCGCTTCCCACCACCTGATCACCTGCCCCGTCCGTAGCGGGCGAAGAGCGCACGCCCGCGCACCAACCTCCGCCGCCCGATGGCCGCCTCACCGTGACATCTGTCGGACGCCCCCCGCCATCGCGGCGTCGGCCGACACGGCCATGTCGGCCGACGCCGCCCCCCGATTCCGCCGTTCCCGTCCGGACCGATCCGGGGTGCGGCGGGCACCAGAGCACAACCCCTTTCCCTCCCTTCTTTGAGAGCCGCACATGTTCGCTGCCCGAACAGGCGCCAGAACCAGCGCCGTTCCTCGTTCCCGTCCCCTCTCCCTCCTGTCGACGGCCTTCGCCCTGCTGGCCGTGGTGGCGACGCTGGTTCTGCCGGCCGCCGGCCGGGCGGATGCCCTGGCACGTCCGTCGCAGACGATGTACACCCCGCCGTCGGATGCGCCGTCGCCCGGGTCGCTGTACCCGCGGGCGCTGCGTCTGCAGCACAACGGCTCGGCCAACGGCACGATTCTCTCGACGTTCGAGCAGTACACCTCCGGCACCCCGGTCTTCCCGATCTACCGCAGCACCGACAACGGCAACTCCTGGACGAAGATCTCGGAGGTCGCCGACACGCAGAACGGCTGGGGCATGCGCTGGGAGCCCGAGTTGTTCGAACTGCCCACGGCGATGGGTGATTTCCCGGCGGGCACCATCCTGGCCGCCGGTGACTCCGTGCCCGGCGACCGGTCCGCAACCAAGATCGACCTGTACGCCAGCACAGACCGCGGACAGACCTGGAGCTTCGTCACCAACATCGCCACCGGCGGACGGGCGATATCCAGCAACGGCTACACGCCGGTGTGGGAGCCGTTCTTCCTCTACGCGGGCGGCAAGCTGATCGTCTACTACTCCGACCAGCGCGACCCCGCCCACGGCCAGAAGATCGTGCACCAGGTGTCCACCGACCTCCGCACCTGGGGGCCGGTCGTGGACGACGTGGCCATGCCGAACTACGCCGACCGCCCCGGCATGCCGGTGGTCACCCGGCTACCCAACGGCAACTACGTCATGACCCATGAGTACTGCGGCGCACCCGAGGGCGGCTGCTCCGTGTACTACCACATCTCCTCCGACCCCGAGGCGTTCCTCTCCGCCCCCGGGCAGGTGCTGCGGGCGACCGACGGCACCATCCCCAGCGGGGCGCCGTACGTCACCTGGCTGCCCGCCGGAGGCCCCAACGGCACGCTCGTCGTCAGTGGCGACACCCAGAACGACCTGTTCGTCAACACGGCGAACGGCGCAGCCAACGCCTGGACCCACATCCGCTCCAACGTCGCCAGCGGCTACAGCCGCGGCATGCTCCCGCTGCCCGACGGCCACAGCCTGCTGGTGCTGAGTGGAGGGCGTGGACGAAGCACCGGCCTCAATCCGGTCACGTACAGCACGGTCGACCTGGGCGGCGGCATCTCGGACGGCGCCACCTACACGGTGTCGAACGCCAACAGCGGCCTGAAGCTCACCATCGCGGGCGGTTCCGCCGCCAACGGCACCTACGCCACGCAGCAGAACACCGACAACACGACCGACCAGCAGTGGCGCTTCGTGCAGCAGGCATCCGGGTTCTTCAAGATCTTCAACGTCGCCAGCGGGAAAGTCCTGGGCGTGGAGAACCAGTCCACCGCCGACGGCGCCAAGGTTCTGCAGTGGGACGACAACGGCACCCTCGACCACGAGTGGGCCGTCGCCCCGAACCCGGCCGGCGGCTACACGATCACCAACCGCGTCACCGGCAAGTACCTCGAGATCCCCAGCGCCTCCACCGCCACCGGCACCACCGCCGACCAGTGGAGCGACAGCGGCTGCGCCTGCCAGCGCTGGAATTTCACCCAGACCGCCCTGCCCCCGCTGGGCACCGGGCAGTACGTCCTCGTCAACAAGAACAGCGGCAAGTACCTGGACATCCCCCAGGCCTCCACCGCCACCGGCACGGCAGCCGACCAGTGGCAGGACTCCGCCTGCTTCTGCCAGCTGTTCACCTTCCAGTCGGCCGCCGGCGGGGCCTGGACCGTCAAGAACGTCAACAGCAACCTCAACCTGGACATCTCTGGCGGTTCCACCACCGCGGGCGCCGCGGTCGTGCAGAACACACCGTCCAGCACCGACTCGCAGAAGTGGACCCTCACCGACGCGGGCAACGGCTACTACCGGTTCAAGAACGTCAACAGCAACCTCAGCATCGGTGTCGCCCAGTCCTCCACCGGCAACGGCGCCGCTGTCATCCAGTGGAATGACCTGAGTGTCGACGACCAGCTCTGGAAGATCGTCCGCATCAACTGAGTGGCTGCGTGCGACGAGGAGAGCGGGCGTGTATCCACGCCCGCTCTCCGCATCCGGCAAGGGAGCAATCCCTCCTTTTGGCGGGACGTTCCTGATGGGCGGCACGGAATTCGTCGTGGCCGACTTGCTCCCGATGCGCGGCGGCGAGGACCGCTCGATCCGCACATCCTTCGACACGTTCACCCCCATGGGACCCCCTTGGTCATCCCTGACGAGGTGGGCCCGCCGGAAGCGCTCGAACTGCGCTGTTCGGTGGAGGGCACGCTGCGGCAGCATGCCCGCGTTGCGAACCTCATCCGGGACGTCCCGAGGCTGCAGTCGTACACCTCGAGCGCGGTGCGGTTGATACCGGGTGACGTGGTCACCACCGGCACGTTCGCCGCGTCGGTACCGGCTCGCTGATCCGCCCCGACGCCGACCGAGCTCCCGCCTTCGCTCAGTGCAGCACCTCGGCCGCCTCCTCGGCGATCTCGCGCAGCACCGCGCTGATCCGGCGCTGGTCGGCATGGTTCATGCGACTGATCGGCACGGAGACGTTGAAGGCGACCTGCATGGGCGCTCGGTGGGCGGACAGGGCCACGGCGACCGAGCCCACCCCCTCCTCGCTCTCCTCGGAACTGGTGGCGTACCCGAGCCTGCGGGCCAGTTCGACCTCCCTTTCCAGCTCCGCTCGGGTGGCCACGGAGTTCGGCGTCAGCTGCCGCAGTTCCTCGTCCGGGTAGCGCCGTCGCAACTCGTCGTCGGCCAACTGCGCGAGGAGAGCCTTGCCGCTCGAGGTGCAGTGGGCCGGCATCGACTGCCCGAGGCGGGATGCGACGCGCACGGCGCGCGGACTCTCCAGGGCATCCACGAACCTGACCGTCGTCCCGTCCAGGACCCCCAGGTGCACCGTCTCCTGCAGTTCGGTGTTGAGCCGTTCCAGGAAGGGATGCAGGGTCTGCCGGACGTCGAAGCGCTGGAGGATGGAGAAGGCGACCCCGGTGAGTGCTGTTCCCGGTACGTACGCCTTGCCGCGCTCAGCCTGCCTGATGAAGCCGCGGTACATCAGCATCGCGAGCAGGCGGTGTGCGGTGGAGGTCGCGACCCCCAGATAGCTCGCGACCTCGGTGAGCCTGAGCTCGTTCCGCTCGCCGAGCAGGAGCAGGACCCTCAGCGCGTTGTCCACCGACTCGATCGGGTACTGCGGCGCCGGTCCGCTGGTGAGCGACGGCTGGACCTCGGACTTCTTCATAGCAGAAGGATAAGGCTGGTACGAGTCCCCCACCCTCCTCGGTTGACCGCACGCTCGAGAATTGTTCTACTGGGCAGAGTTAATCTCTGTTCTACGGAAACGGAGGGGTGATGGGCGATCATGCCGACGTCCTCGGCGACGTGCGCCGCGGAATGATCCCCGCGCACATCTACAACGACCAGGGTGTCTTCGAACTGGAGAAGAAACGCCTGTTCAGCCGTGTGTGGATGTTCGTCGGGCACGAGTCGGAGGTGCCGGCGCCCGGCGACTACGTCGTACGGCGCGTACTCGACGACTCCTTCATCGTCGTCCGCGACGAGAGCGGGCAGATCAACGCGCACTTCAATATGTGTCTGCACCGCGGAATGCAGGTGTGCCGTGCGGAGATGGGTAACGCCTCCCACTTCCGTTGTCCGTACCACGGCTGGTCCTACCGCAACGACGGCCGCATCGTGGGCCTGCCCTTCCACCAGGAGGCCTACGGCGGCGAGGCCGGCTTCCGCCGCAAGGGCCGGCGGCTGCTGCCCGCCCCGAGTCTGGACACGTACAACGGCCTGATCTTCGTCAGTCTCGACCCGGAAGCTCCGGACCTGCGCGACTACCTCGGCGACTTCGCCTTCTACCTCGACTACTACACGAAGCAGAGCCCGAGCGGCATCGAGCTGCGCGGTCCCCAGCGGTGGCGGGTGAAGGCCAACTGGAAGATCGGCGCGGAGAACTTCGCCGGCGACATGTACCACACGCCGCAGACCCACACGAGCGTCGTCGAGATCGGCCTGTTCCGCGAGCCCAAGGCGGAGAAGCGCAAGGACGGCTGCACCTACTGGGCGGACAACGGCGGAGGCACCACCTACAAGCTCCCGCCGGGCACCCTGGAGGAGCGCCTTCGGTACGTCGGCTACCCCGACGAGATGATCGAGCGGATGAAGAAGTCCTGGTCCGACGACCAGCTACGGGTCGTCGGCAACGACGGTTTCATGATCTCCGCCGCTTCCCTCTTCCCCAACATCAGCCTGGTGCACAACTGGCCGAAGGTTGGCGACAGCGACGCCGTGCTCCCGTTCATCTCCCTCCGTCAGTGGCAGCCGATCAGCCGGGACGAGACGGAGGTGCTGTCCTGGTTCGCCGTCGACGCCGAGGCACCCGAGGAGTTCAAGGAGCTGTCGTACAAGGCGTATCTCATGTGCTTCGGCTCCACCGGCATGTTCGAGCAGGACGACGTGGAGAACTGGGTGTCCCTCACGAACACCGCCGCCGGCTCGATGGCACGGCGCCTGCTCCTCAACAGCCGCATGGGCCTCCTGGCCGACGGCACCGAGGTCAGCCCGCAGCTCACGCCCGAGCAGTTCGCGGGTCCCGGCACGGCACACGTCGGCTACGGCGAATACAACCAACGCGAACTGCTGAACCGCTGGGCCGACTACCTCGCCACACCGGCCGAGGCGGCATCCACCATGGAGGTCGGCCGGAACGGCGGCACCTCGACAACGCAGTCCAACGGCGCGACGGGGCATCCGGCATGAGCACACAGACCGGGATGTACCGGGGCGGCGCCTACTCCTCAGGCCGCCAGGGCACCCACTCCGAGCAGGCCGTACTCGGCGCCCGAGCCTCTCGCGTCCGTCGGGAGGGGGCAACACTGCCCTTCCACGACGAGCGTCACCTGCTGGCCCACCAGTGGCTCGTCGACGAGACGTACCTCCTGGACGCCCAGCAGTACGAGGAGTGGCTGGACCTGCTCACGGACGACATCCACTACGTGATGCCGGTCCGGGTCACCACCGCGCTCGGTGCCGGTTTCGACACTGCGCCCGGTATGGCGCACTTCGACGAGGACAGGTACTCGCTCTCGCGTCGAGTCGCCCGCTTCCAGACCGAGCACGCCTGGACCGAGGATCCGCCGTCGCGGCTGAGGCACCACCTCACCAACGTCCGCACCTTCGCCGCCGACACACCGGATCACCTGGTGGTGGAGTCCGGTGTGCTGCTGTACCGCAGCCGCGGCGACTACCAGGAAGCGGCGCAGATCTCCGCCGGACGGGAGGACCTGCTCCGCCGCACGGACGACGGATGGAAGCTGGCGCGCCGCACCATCCTCGTCGACGACTCGGTGATCCGTATGCAGAACCTGGCGGTGTTCCTGTGACCCTGAGATGGAAAGGCGAGGAGGAGGACCTCCGGGCCGCCCACAGGGCCGCCGCGGAGAAGGCCGCTCTGGAGCTGGGCCGCACCGGCGAACCCCTCACGCTGGGCAACGAGTTCGCCGAGATCCGGGTCAGTCGCGTGGAGACCCGCAACGGCGCGCGGCTGCTCGTGGAGTCGACCCGCTCGGGTCAGTGGGTGGCCCTCTGTCCCCTGGAGCTGGAGGCGCTGACCTGGCAGAACACAGCCACGTTCGCCGCGATGATCGGCAAGTCCTTCGGCCCGCTCGTCCCCGAGGAGGAGATATGAGCGGCTGGCTGGACGGAAAGCGCGCTCTCGTGGTCGGTGCCGGATCGGGCATCGGGAAGGCCGTCGTCGACGTGTTCCGGATCGAGGGCGCACAGGTCGCCGCGCTCGAACGGGAACCGGCCAAATGCCGGGCGCTGCGGGACGACGTCCCCGAGACTCCCGTGGTCGAGGGCGACGCCACAACCCGATCCGCCAACGAGCGGGCCGTCCAGGCAGCCGTGGACGCCTTCGGCGGCCTCGACGTCCTCGTCAACTGTGTGGGGATCTTCGACTACTACAAGGGGCTCGGCGATCTGCCCGCCGACGTGCTGGACGAGGCGTTCGACGAGATGTTCTCCGTCAACGTCAGAAGCCAACTGCATTCCGTCAAGGCGGCCCTGCCCGTCCTGCGGGAGGCCAAGGGGACGATCGTCCTCACCGAGTCGACCTCCGCCTACCACCCTGGACGCGGCGGCATCCTCTACGTCTCGTCCAAGTTCGCCGTACGTGGCATGGTCACCTCCCTCGCCTACGAACTCGCCCCGGACGTCCGCGTCAACGCGGTCGCCCCCGGCGGCACCCTCGGCACCGACCTGCGCGGACTGGACAGCCTCGGACTGGCAGGTCGCAGCCTGGGCGACGCTCCGGGCCGGGCCGACGAACTCGCCGCCCGGGTCCCGCTGCGGACCGCGCTCACCGCCACCGACCACGCCTGGAGCTACGTCTTTCTCGCCTCCGACCGCTCGCGTGGCATCACCGGCCGCGCCGTCCACCCCGACGGCGGCATCGGCGTCAAAGCCTGAGTCTCATTCGACCCCTGTGAAGGGACAGCACCATGCCTCTCCTCAAGGCGGACCTGGCGGCCTGTCAGGGATACGCGAACTGCGTCATCGCCGCACCGGACACCTACGACCTCGACGACGACGGCGTCGTCATCCTCCTCAAGAGCGAGATCGCCGACGAGGACCTGTCCCGCGTCCGGGAAGCGGCCCGCAGCTGCCCCGTCTCCGCCCTCACCATCGAGGGCCCATGAGCGGCCGCACCGTCCTGATCGTGGGCGCCTCCGTAGCCGGCGTACAGACGGCCCGCTCCCTGCGTGCCCAAGGCCACGGGGGAAGGATCGTGCTGGCGGGTGCCGAGCCCCATCTGCCCTACGACAAGCCCCCGTTGTCCAAGCAGTTCCTGGTGGGGGAGTGGGACACGGAGCGCGTCCGCCTGCTCAGTAAGCAGGAAGCCGGGGCCCTGGGCATCGAACTACGGCTGGGCAGCCCGGCGGTGGAACTGGACCGGGCCGGGCAACGGGTCCGCTTCGAGGACGGCACCGAGTGCGGTTATGACGTGTGCGTCGTGGCCACGGGTGCTCAGGCGCGGCCTTCGCCGTGGCAGGCCGACGCCGGACTGCACCAGGTCCGCTCCCTCGCCGACGCCACCGCCCTGCGGGAGGACCTGGCGAAAGGAGGACACGTCGTGGTCATCGGCGCCGGTTTCATCGGGGCCGAGACGGCCTCCACCGCACGCGCCCTCGGCTGCCAGGTCACGGTCGTCGACCCGGCCCCCGTCCCCATGGAACGGGTACTCGGCGCGGGACTGGGCCAGCTGTTCGTCTCCCTGCACGAACGCCACGGCGTGCACACGCGACTCGGCCGTGGCGTGCGGTCGGTCAACGGGAGGGCGGGCGATCTCGCCGTCACCCTCGACGACGGCGAGACACTGCGGGCGCACACCGTCGTGGTCGGTATCGGAGCCGTCCCCAACGACGGCTGGCTCGCCGGATCCGGACTGCGCCTGGCGAACGGCGTCGTATGCGACGAGTACTGCCGCGCTGCCGTGGACGTCTTCGCGGCGGGCGACGTCGCCCGCTGGTTCCACCCAGGTCGCCAGGAGCACCTGCGTGTCGAGCACTGGACCAACGCCATCGACCAGGCCGCGCTGGTCGCCCACAACATCGTTCATCCCGGGCAGCCGCGGACCTACGCGCCCGTGGAGTACGTCTGGAGCGACCAGTACGACTGGAAGATCCAGATCGTCGGCCGTCCCGCCACGGCGGCCGCGCACACCGTGATCGGTGAGTTCGACGACAACGCCCGTGCAGTAGCGCTGTTCGGAGAGGAAACCGGCCGCTTCATCGCGGCCGTCACCGTCAACTGGCCCCGCGCCCTGCTGGAATGCCGCCGCCTCCTCTCTGCCGGAAGCACCCTGGCCACCGCCGAGCAGCGCGTCAACACACTCGCCCACCGACCCGTCCTGACCTCGGGAGCCGCCTTGTGACGAAACAGGACCTGGATGCCCTGCGTCGGCTCGTCTCGGACGCCTGCCGCGTGCTCGCGGGCCGCGGGCTCGCCGACGGCATTCTCGGACACATCAGCCTCCGTATCGACGAGTACACGCTGCTCGTCCGCTGCCGTGGCCCGCACGAACGCGGACTGCTGTACACCGAGCCGGACGACATCCGCCTTGTCGACCTCGACGGAACGGCGGCCGCCCCCGGGGAGCTGGAGGGATGGACGGTACCGAACGAACTCCCGCTGCACACCGAGGTCCTGCGCACCCGGCCGGATGTGGCCTGCGTCGTCCACGCGCATCCGCCGGCCGTCGTCGCTGCCGATCTCGCGGGACTCGGGATCCGCCCCGTCATCGGCGCATTCGACATCCCCGGCACCCGGCTTGCGGCCCGTGGCGTACCGGTTCACCCGCGGGGAGTGCTGATCCGCGATCGTCGGCTCGCGGCCGAGATGGTCGCCGCGCTCGGTGACCGTGACGCCGTCGTGCTCCGCGGCCACGGACTGACCACCGTCGGCACCGGCGTCCCCGAAGCCGTCTTGCACGCGATCTCGGTCGACACGATCGCCCGTCTCTCCCTGGACGTCGTCAAGGCGGGCGGGACTCTGAGGGATCTTCCGGAAGAAGACTTGCGTGAACTTCCCGACCTGGGCTGCTCGTTCAACCACGACACCGCCTGGCGACATGAACTGGCACGGCTCGGCCGGCCGGCGCAGACATCATGACCTAGACCTTCGTGCTCATCCCCGGTGCCTGGCACAGGGAAGACCTCGCGGAGGGAACCCCTCATGCGGAATTCGGTCTCACCCCACGCTTCCCACAAGGCCTCGGCTGCGCTGCCCAAGGCCTGACGTCCTCCCCGACCTTTGGAGTTCACCCATGAGTTCTGCGACCGAGATCCGGCTCGCGTCCCGTCCCGGCAAACAGCCGACGCTGGAAAACTTCGCCCTCGTGGATGTCGATGTACCCAGACCCGGGCCGGGCCAGCTCCTCGTCCGCAATGCGGTGCTCAGCGTCGACCCCTACATGCGCGGCCGGATGAGCGCGGCGTCGTCCTACGCCGAGCCCTACGAGGTGGGCAAGGTCATGCACGGCAGCGCGGTCGGCGAAGTGCTCGAATCCACTGTCGACGACTATCGGCCCGGTGACTACGTGCTGCACGGGCTGGGCTGGCGGTCGCATGCCGTGGTCGACGCCGGGAACGCGTCGAAAGTGGATCCTGACGCCGCGCCGCTGAGCACCCACCTGGGCGTGCTGGGCATGACCGGTCTCACCGCGTATGTCGGGCTGCTGGAAATCGCCCGGTTCAGGCCCGGCGACACCGTCTTCGTCTCGGGAGCGGCCGGGGCGGTCGGTTCCATGGTCGGTCAGCTCGCGAAACTGAAGGGCGCCAAGCGGGTCATCGGCAGCGCGGGTACCGCGGGCAAGGTGAGGCATCTCATCGGCGACCTCGGCTTCGACGCCGCCTTCAACTACAAGGACGGCCCGGTTGCCGGACTGCTCGAAGCCGCCGCCCCCGACGGCATCGATGTGTATTTCGACAACGTCGGCGGTGAGCACCTCGAGGCCGCGATCGAAGCGGCCAACCTGCACGCTCGGTTCGCCATGTGCGGGATGATCTCGATCTGGGACTCGACGGAACCGCCGACCGCGCCGCGGAACCTGATGAAGATCGTCGGTAAGCGCCTCGACATGCGCGGTTTCCTCGTGGGCGACCACTACGGACTGCAGCAGCGGTTTCTTGCCGAGGTGGCTCCGATGGTGAAGGAGCGCAGGCTGCGCTACGAGGAGACCGTCGTGGAAGGGATTCGCAACGCGCCGCAAGCCTTCCTCGATCTGCTCAAGGGTGCCAACACGGGCAAGATGTTGGTGCGTCTGTGACCGATCGGCGCACGGGCGCACCGAGGGGCTGACTGTGCAGGCCCGGGCGTCGCTCACGCCGACTGCGCGGCGGCGCGAACGGAGTCGCGTCGGGGCCCCACGACGTGATCCGCGTCGGGACGACCCTGCCCTGATCGTCCCGAAGCCCGGCCCCAGCCGTTCACCGCCCTCGTTGTCGGCCTGGGCGCCGACGCGGAGTTCGATGCCGCACGGTGTTCATGGATCAGTCGTGGGCTCTCGTTTCCGCTGAAGGCGGAGGCCGTCACGAGACCTCGGCGAGGCTGTCGAGTGCGCGCGAGTCGAAGTACTCCTCGATCCGTGTCACGAGCCCGTCCGAGTCGACCTGTACCCGCATCATCGCCGGCATCCGGAACGTACCTCCGGAGCGGAGCTCTGCGGTCAGCGTATGCTGCAGGAACGCCTGCGAGCCGACTGTCGTGATGTGTCGGTCTTCGTAGGTTCGGCTCGTCGAGACAGCGCAGAGGTGACCGAGCAGCGCAATCACGGCGTCGACATCCTGCTCGATCTCGTCGTGGTTGTGCCAGACAAGCGCGCCAGGCGCGAAGCAGCGGCGCAGCCCGTCCATGTCGCCCTTCTCGATCAAGGCCAGCTGGGTGTTCACCACGCTGAAGTCGGTGGTGCGAGGTTCTTCGCTTGACATGTCACTCCTCAATTCTGTCGGCGATGAATGGTCATCCTCCGACGCGACTCCTTTGGGCGTCGCTGTACGACGCGCTTGACGTTCACTCGCCGTGCCGGGTCGGTGATCCAGTCGTGCGAGCGGGCAGGTTCATCGGCAGACCCGGCAGTTGATGACCAACCCGACCGATGCCGTCCATGCCGCCGTAAACCCGGGAACGTCCCACACATCGAGTGCCACGCCGAGGCGCGAGCCGGACGGCTCACCGGTCCTGACCGGCAGGACCGGAGCACCGGCGGCGAGCGCGGCGACCCCTTCCGTCCCACGGCCCGAGGGCTGCACCTCGCCGTGTTCCCGAAACGCGTGCGGATCCAGTCGTACGCGCGCACTGTTGCCTTGCGCGTGGGGGAGGGGCGTGGGTGTCAGCCCACCGCGACCGCCTCCACCGCGGTCGGATGCACGTCGAACTCCGTCGTCTCCGCCAACTTCGAGATGCGTCGTCCCGCCTCGGTGAGCTCCAGGTTCGCCCTGGTCTCGATCAGCCAGGCGACGTATCCCTCGGGCACGTTCTCCTCCGGGCCCTGGTGGATCACGCCCTTGGGCACCCAGACCGCGGTGCCGGGCATGGCGACCGCGCCGAGTGCGCCGGGGCCCTTGACGTAGATGCCGATCTCGTCATAGTCCGCGTTGTGGTGCACCGGCGGCCGGCTGCTCTCCCGCGAGCCGAGGTAGTAGATCATCGTCTCGGTGGTCGGGTCGGTCATGAGCTGCGCCGGCGGAGACCCGACGCCCTTGACGGTCAGCGGGTGGACGTCGGACAGGTTGAAGCGCTGGACCACCGGGGCGCCGGAGGCCTGCATGATCGGCAGCGGGTCGTAGTCGTAGAAGTAGCTCGTCGTGTGCTCGCCGTGCCGGAGCACCAGCTCGTACTCCCCGGGCTGCCCGCCGGGATTCTCGTACGCACGGGGCAGGTCGACCTGCGCGGGGTTGAGTACCGAATCGTTCTCCGGGTTCACGTTCACCGGATTGGCCGTGGCCAGGATGATCAGGTGGAGCTCCTGCACGTCGACCAGGCGCAGCGCGACCGAACGCGGGATCCGAACGATGTCCATCGGCTTGAGATCGAGCACACCGAAGTCGGTTTCCAGCCGGGCGTGCCCTTCCAGGACGTTGAACACCTGGTCGTGATGCACGTCCCGCATCGCGAACGGAGTGTCCTCCGTGCGCTGCCACACGTCCAGCCGGACCGTGGGACCACGGAGGATCGTGACCGGCAGGGCCCGTGGATCGGCCGCCTCGGAAAGCGGGTGCCACGCCTCCAGGCGACGCGGTGTGTAGTCGCCCTCGACCCGGGTGTAAGTGGGGGTGTACTGCCGGCGCAGCATGACCGTGGACGGTCCGGCGAACCCGTTGCGGGTGTACAGATCCATGAGTGGCGCCCCGTTGGCGGGCGGCAAGGTCTCGGTCATGGTTACGCTGCCTTCCCGGAGTCTCCGGCGCGCCCGAGCCCGAGTCGGTCCCGGGCCTCCGCGGCGGTCGCGACCTTGCGACCGAGGACCGCCGCGGTGGCCACGGCACGCTCGACGGACTCCTTGCTGCTGGTGAGCAGGTCGTTGCGGTGCGGGAACTTGAACGCAGTGTCCTCGGTACCCACCCGGACGTCCAGGCCGAGCAGCATGGCCGCGGTGACCATGTACTGGCTCGCCCGGCCGGCGGAGGCAACCAGGATGTCGGCGTCGGCGTCGATCTCGCGGATCCGGTCCACGATGTTGATGAGCTCGTGGAACATCGCCTTGGGGTGCGGCAGGTACGTCGCCAGCCGGGTGTGCGAGTCGTCGTAGGGGTAGCCGATGAGGATTCCCCACATCGGCTTCTGCTTCAGGATCCCCTTGGACAGGATGAGACGGTTGGCCAGGTCGACCTCGGCGGCGGAGTGGATCGCGAAGACCAGCCGGACGCCGTGCTCGGTCGCCACGTGCGCCGCGGATTCCATCCAGGGCACCGGGAAGTTCGGCGCCATCGGCACCGTCTCGGCGATGCCACTGGTGATGGCGAACATGTTCTCCTCGAACGTGTCGCCGGTGAGGACGTTGGCGTCGCAGATCCAGTCCTTGTCGGTACCGACGTTGATCGCCTTGTGGAGCCGGCTGTACGCCTGCGGCAGGGTCAGGCCCTGCTCCCAGATCTTCGGGATGCCGAGGATGTCCAGGTGTATGCCACTGGCTCCCGCTTCGATCGATTCCACGGCGGCGGTCACGAACGACTCGTAGTCGAGGCCGAAGCCGGCGGAGCGGTCCTCCGACTCCTGGCGGACGATACGACCCGACACCGCGGCGGTGATCACGACCGTGTCGGGGACGTCCCACGGCGGCTGGACGTCGATTGACGGCAGTTCGTCCATGTCGGTGCGGCCGCGCGTTTCCACGGCAGAGCGGAGCGACGGCAACTCTGACCAACTCTGTGTGAGATCGAACATCGATACCTCCTTGTATCGCCAGCCGAGCGGTAGCGTGTCGAGCAAACCACGAAACATTCAATGTTTCAATAGATGGCTCAGGGGTGGCTCGATGACGCGTGGAACGGGGGCATCGCCGAGGGCGGACGTGCCGCCCCGCGCCTCAGCTCGCCGGGTCGGCGATCTCGTCGTGCCAGATGCCGGCGACGTGCTCGCTCGTCAGCCGCCGCACCTCGTCCGGCTCGTGCCGCCTGAGCGCCTCGAGGATTCGCTGGTGCTCGGCCAGGACGCGCCAGGGGTCGAAGCCGCCGCCGGGCGGCCCGGGCACCCGGTTCAGCGTCCTGCTCAGCAGTTCGACGATGACCGCCAGGAAGCGATTGCGCGTCGAGTTGATCAGAATGGAGTGGAACTCCACGGCGGACTCGGTGATGTCCTCGCCGCGTTGGATCTGCTCGTGTGTACGGTCGACGTTCGCCGCCAGTCGGTCGAGGTCCTCCGGCGTGATGCTCTCGGCGGCATAGGCGCTGATCACCGGTTCCAGGACGAGCTTCGCCCGGGCGAACTCGCCGACGGTGGACTGGTCGAGGGTCAGCAGATTCTCGAGGGCGGTGACGGCGGCCGGCAGAGACGGCCCCGCGACGAACGGACCGCCGCCCACGCCACTGCGTACCCGCACCAGACCCTGCTGTTCCAGGACCAGCAGAGCCTGGCGCACCATCGAGCGACTGACCTCGAACCGCTCGCTCAACTCGCGCTCGATCGGCAGGCGATCCCCGGGCGCGTACGTGCCGTCCAGGATCGCCTGCCGCAACTGACGGGCCACGTTCTCGTGGGGGCGCTCGATATGCTTCACCGGTTTCATGGGACCATTCTAGTCAACCATGCAATGGATCGATGTTTCCGGAGTATTAGACGCCGACGACAAAAAATCCGGCAGGTTTTGCCCCGGCCTCTCGTGTCACCGAGGCTCGCCAGTGGCGTCTTTTCGTGGCGTCATGAGATCAAGAGCGAATCGCACATATTGTTCGGCGATCTGCGCGGGGCCGTAGGGGCCTCCGGGGCGCCACCAGGTGGGCAGTGCGGTGCACATGGTCACAACGGCCCGGGCGGCCTCGTGGGGGTGGTCCGACCGGAACCTGCCCGCACGGACTGCCTGCTCGACCTCATGATCGATCAGGCGCTGCTGAGCAGTGCGCCGTTCGGCGATCCGGTCCCGTTCGGCGGGCTCCAGACTGCGCATTTCGCTGGCGCCGACGAAGCCCAGCTCCCTGCGGTGCGTGTGGAACAGGGCCAGGTTCTCGACGAGCGCGCTGAACCGTTCCACCGGGTCACGGCCCTCCCGGCGGGCGGCGCGAGCGCGGAGGGACAGGTCGCTCATCGTGTGGTCGAGGATGGTGACCAGCATCTGCTGTTTGCTCACGTGGTAGTGGTACATGCCCGAAACGGACAGGCCGGCCCGTGCCGCGATGTCACGCACGGTGGCGGCGTGATAGCCGACCTCGATGAACTCCGCGAGCGCAGCGCTCAGTACGGGATCGAAGCCGAGAGGCCCGTATGCGCGCCATGCGGCCGCACTCCTGCCCACCGAGGCGTCGGATGCCAGCGGTGTGGCCGAGGCCCTTGTCGCTCCGGCGTCCTCCACGCCGTGCAGGATCTGGTCGACGGTGGTGTTCAGCGCGTCGGCGACCTGGCGCAGCCGGACGACGCTCAGTCCGGTGTGCCCGTTCTCGATCTGGCTCAGAGTCGCGGGACTGACGCCGATCAGCCCCGCCAGGCCGCGCAGGCTGACGCCTCGCGCCTGGCGGGCCATGCGCACCCGCACCCCGGGTGCGTCGTCCGCGGGCTCGTTTCTCCGGGCTGTCGCCATCCGTCTCTCCCTCCACCGTGCATTGTTTGGGAATTCTAAACATTACCGAAGCTCCTCAGGTGATCTTATGTATTGACTGGTAAAAGGCATCTCGGGCACTCTGTCTGAACGGTTGCGATCGAGCGCTCGCACGTTCCAGCGAGCACCTCGCATACAGGAGGACGCATGAGTGTGCGGGCCGAGCAGGAGCAAGGGGTGCGGGAGGACCTTTCGTCCCTGGTGCGACTGGACCGGTTGACGCCGGTCCTGGCCGCCGCCCTCGACGACGACCGCTGGCTCGCGTCGGAGGCGACTCTGATGGCCGGCGGGAAGTCCAACCTCACGTTCGAGATCAGGAGTACGGCCGGCTCCGTAGTTCTGCGCCGGCCTCCCTCCGGGGAACTACTGCCCCGCGCGCACGACATGGGGCGCGAGGCGCGGGTCCAGCGAGCACTGCGGAACACCTCGGTGCCGGTGCCCGCCGTCCTGCTGGAGGAGCAGGACGCCGACGTGATCGGTGTGCCGTTCTACGTCATGGAGAAAGTGCCCGGTTTTGTCGTTCGCGGAGCCTTGCCTCCCTCGTATGCCACAACGACGCAGGACCGTACCGTGCTCGCCGACGCGCTGGTCGACGTGCTCGTCGCCCTGCACTCCCTCGATCCCTCCGAGATCGGGCTGGCGGACTTCGGCAGGCCGGGGGGATTCGTCCAGCGGCAGGTGCGACGTTGGCAAGGGCAGTGGGCCAGGTCGAAGAGCAACGACGTTCGCGCGCTCGACGAGCTGGGCGCACGGCTGGCCGCGGCGGCCGAGACCGTTGACCCGGCAGGCCCCGCCCTCACGCACGGCGACTACCGCCTCGACAACTGCTTGCTGGACACGTCGGGTGTCGGCCGGATCACCGCCGTACTCGACTGGGAACTGTCCACCCTCGGTGATCCGTTGGCCGACCTGGGGCTCCTGCTGTTCTACTGGCGCGAGCCGGGCGAAACGGTCTCTCCGCTCACGCCCACCGTGACGACCGAGCCGGGATTCCCCGACCGTGCGTACCTCGCCCGGCGGTACGCGGCAGCGACCGGGACCGACCTGAGAGGCCTCGCCTTCTACGAGGCGTTCGCCCACTTCAAGTTCGCCGTCATCGTGCAGGGAATCGCCGCCCGCACCGCCGCCGGATCAATGGCAGGACAGGACTTCGGAGACCTCGGGGCCGAGGTGGTCCGATGTGCCGAGGGAGGCCTGGAACGCCTCGCGAAGGGAAGCCACTGATGGACTTCGCGCCTTCCGCGAGGACGGAAGAACTGTGCGGGCGCATGTGGGAGTTCATGCGCGAGGAAGTCTTCCCCGCCGAACCCGTCTACCACCGCCATCTCGCGGAGTCCGGCCGGCACGACCGTCCCCCGGTCATGCGGCACCTCCAGGAATCCGCCAGGAACCGGGGCCTGTGGAACCTGTTCCTGCCCGCCGTGTCGGGCCTGACGAACCTGGAGTACGCCGCCGTGGCGGAGATATCCGGGTGGTCGCCGGTGATCGCTCCGGAGGCGATCAACTGCCAGGCCCCCGACACCGGCAACATGGAGTTGCTGCATGTGTTCGGCACTCCCGAGCAGAAGCAGCGATGGCTGGAGCCCCTGCTGGACGGGCGGATCCGGTCGGCCTTCGCGATGACCGAGCCCGGTGTGGCTTCGTCTGACGCCACCAACATCATCACGCGGATCCGCCGCGACGGCGACGCCTACGTCGTCGACGGCCGCAAGTGGTGGACCAGTGGGGCCATGGACGACCGCTGTCGGGTGTTCGTCGTGATGGGGCAGACCGATCCCGCAGCCGAGCCGCACCGCCGCCAGTCGATGATTCTCGTACCACGCGACACTCCCGGCGTCATGGTCAAGCGGGACCTGCCCCTCTTCGGCTACCACGACCAGCACGGACATGCCGAAGTGGTCTTCGACGACGTACGCGTCCCGGCGGCGAACCTGCTCGGCGGGGAGGGGGAGGGCTTCTCTATCGCCCAGGCGCGGCTGGGCCCCGGCCGGATTCATCACGCGATGCGGGCCGTCGGCATGGCCGAGCGGGCCCTGGCCCTGATGGTGGAACGCGCCCGCTCCCGCCATGCCTTCGGCGGTCCTCTGGCAGAGCAGGGCGTGGTCCGTGAGCTGATCGCGCAGTCGCGGATCGACATCGACCAGGTGCGCCTGTACGTACACAAGACCGCCTGGCTCATCGACCGTCACGGTGCCAAGGGTGCCCGCACCGAGATCTCCGGTATCAAGGTCGCCGCTCCCGCGACGGCGACCGCCGTGATCGACCGGGCCATCGAGCTCTTCGGAGCCGAGGGCATCTCCGACGACACCCCGTTGGCGTACTTCTACGCCTGGTCGCGCGCGCTGCGGATCGTCGACGGCCCCGACGCCGTCCATCGACGTTCCATCGCCCGTGAGGAACTCCGGCGCAGGCCCGTCCACGGCAGCAGCGGGCAGGACACCGCGCAGCAGGTTCTCCGGGAGGGAACGCCCGCCCGTGAAGTCGGCTGAGAAGGGCCTGGCCGTCCGGGCGGGTGCACACCCCGATCAGCAGCTTGAAGGGCGTGTTCGCTGATGCGGCCCAGGCAGTCGCCGCCATCCAGGACCGCCTCCTCGGGGTTGATTTGACCTGGAACTCGACACCATGGCCGCGCGTACGGGCGACGGTCAGACGCCGTCCGCCCATCCGCCCGTCCGCCGTGTGTCGGCCGGGGCCTGTTATTTCCTTCCATGAGAGTGAGCACGCCATGAGTGACCTCGTCCGTTACGAGCACGCTGCGGGCGTTGCCCGGATCGTTCTGGCACGCCCGGATCGCGCGAACGCCGTCGACCTGAGCACCGCTCGGGCGCTCGGCAAGGCCGTGAACAGGGCGGCCCATCCCGACGTCCGCGTGGTCGTCATACGCGGTGAGGGTGGTCGGTTCTGTGCCGGCGGCGACCTCGCGTCGATGGCCGCCGCACCTGACCGGGCCGCGTATGTGGAAGAACTGGCCACGACACTGGACGATGTGTTCCAGGAACTCGCCGCCCTGCCCAAGCCGGTCGTCGCCGCGGTCGAGGGGTCCGTGGCAGGGGCCGGACTCGCCCTGATGCTCAGCTGCGACGTGGTCGTGTCGGCCGCCTCCACGAAGTTCGTGCTGGCATACGCCGGGGTGGGCCTGACGCCCGACTGCGGGGTGTCCTACCTGTTGCCTCGTGTCATCGGACAGCAGCGCGCGCTCGACCTCGCATTGACCGGCCGCCGACTGACGGCAGGGGAAGCCCTCTCCTGGGGCCTGGTCTCCGATGTGGTGGACGACTCTTCCCTCGGGGCGCAGGTCGACCGTCTCACCCAACGGCTAGCGGTGGGAGCGCCGTTCGCGCTCGGGCAGGCCAAACTGCTCTTTCGCTCAAGGGAGTTGACCCGCGAGGAAATCGGACGTGCGGAGGCTCGGGTGATCGCGCAGGCCATCAACCGGCCTGAGACGACGGCGCTCGTCGAGGCTTTCACCGGACGCGGCGCGGCACCCGCTTGACCGGGGGCCTGTAGCAGTCGGTGCCTCGGAACATCGCGGTCTGCTGATGCCGCCGGCTCATCCCTGTGGGGACGCGACGTCGATCCTTACCGAGACCTCAGTGAGACGCTGAACAGTGCTCCCGACGGGGCGACAGGGCCCCCAGGCACTCGGATCGTTTCGCGATCCGAACCGCCGGGAGGCCCTGCTTCACGCGCGGTCCCTCAAGAGATCACGCACCCGGAGACCCCAGTTCTGAGTGCCCCGTGGGCGCTCACGTCTGCTCTGCGAGGGGACGCATGGTTCCACCCTCACTCGCACGCCCCGCCCGAGTGTCCGCTTCCGGTGTGCGGGGAACCAGGCCGATCAGCAGAGCGCCGATGATGCCGGGCACGGCCAGCGCGTAGAAGTTCCACTGGAACGCCAGCCCGGCCCCGATGATGAGTCCGAGCAGCGGCGGAGCGAGCATCGAGCCGACGCGGCCGAAGCCCAGCATCCAGCCCAACGCCGTGGCGGCCATCCGTACCGGATAGTGCTTCGAGACGTAGGCGAGGACGAACGTCTGCGTTCCCATCGCCCCGACGCCGCCCAGGGCGACGGCCGCGTACAGCACCGTCGTGGGCAGGCGCAGGCTGAGCAGTATGACGGCCACGCTGGACACGAGGAACGTCGTAGTGATGATCGGCTTGGAGCCGAGCCGGTCGGCTGCCAGGGAGAGGACGAGCGTGCCGATGACAGCTCCGAGGTTGAACACGAGCAGGAAGCCGAGCGAGGAGCCCGCGGAGTGGCCTGCGCGCCGCATGATCTCCGGGAGCCAGGTGTTGTAACCGTAGATCATGAACAGACACAGGCACGTCATCAGCAGGAAGCACACAGTCGCCACGACGTAGCCGCGCGAGAGGAGAGCACGCACCGGCGACATGCTGTCGGAATCGGTTCCGGACCTGCCTGGCTCAGAGACCGGGACGGCCTTCTGCTCGTCGTCCAAGGTGATGTTCCAGCGGTCGGCGGTCTTCTCCGCCTCGGCGTGCCGCCCTTGCGCCCGGAGGAAGACGATCGACTCGGGCAGGAGCTTGAAGGCCAGCGGAACGACCAGGAGCAGTGGCAGGAGGCCGATCAGGAACATCGCCTGCCAACCGAACCGTGGAATCACGAACATTCCGGTGAGAGCCGCGATGATGCCGCCGACAGGAAAGCCGCTGAAGAGGATCGCGAAGACGAGGTTTCGCGACTTGGGGTGCGAGTACTCACCGGTGAGCGCGCTGGCGGTCGGGAGCACGCCGCCGAGGCCGAGGCCGGCGAGGAACCGGAAGAGGCCGAACACCTCCGGAGAGGTGGCCGTCGCGCACAGGGCCGTCATCACCGAGAACCAGGCCAGGCAGGAGATCAGCATCCTGCGTCGGCCCAGTCGGTCGGTGAGCGTGCCGACCGCCGTAGCTCCGATGAGCATCCCGACCAGGGCGAGGGAACCGATCAGACCGGCACCGGCGGGCGTCAGGCCCCACCGGGGTTCGTGCAGAAGGGACGGAATCACCGCGCCGTAGATGACCACGTCATAGCCATCGGAGATGACGGTGACGCCACAGATTGCAAGGACGAGCAGCGTCACGGGAGGCCAGTTGGCCTTGGAGAGTCTTTCTCTGTGACTGATTTCGTGCATGACGGTTCCTCTCACATGGCTTCGCTTTTCGGCGAGGGTTCTCTCGCTCCGGGTGTGCCGTGCGGACGTCTCCGTGACGGCGTCCGCCGGTGCCACCCGCACGGGCGGGGGGTGAAGACATGCCCGCCTGGATCAGCGGGTTCGACTCTCGTGTGCGGGCCGCCGGGGCGGCCGGGCGCCTCGGCTCGTACGAGGACGGCGGCTCTCCTCGCTCATGTCGTGTCCCATCCGGAGGCTCCGGGCCACAACCATTGGTTCCTGACTGCATCGTCCGCGATACACCTCGCACCGCTAAGTGTGCACAGTATGACGGGCCTGTAAAGAGCGGGGTGCAGGAAACCTGTATGCGGGTGGTCAGGAAAGCCCGTGATCACCCTTGTGGTCGCCCGGTGCGGTCGGCCCTCCGCGGCGGTCTCGGCTACCGCCCCGAAGGCGGCACTCGTTCAGGACGCCCCACGTCGCGATGGCTCTATGCGCGTCGGCAATACGGATCGCGCAGTCCGGGAGGTGTGGACAGGTGCCGCCTTGGAACCGGACGCAGACCCTTGGTCACGCGTTGGCTGCGGAACTCCTGGTGAGGGGGCGTAGTTTGGGATGTTCGGCTCTGACAGGTCGGTGGCACTCCGCCAGTCACCTGAAGTGTATGCATATCTGCGCCATGTGTGGCCACGTGGACCCGTCAAGCGTTCTCGCGCCCCGTTGCCGGACCCCCAGGCGTCAAGCGGCCGGGCCGACCCGTACGACCTCGGTGCTCAAGCGACGGCCTGGACGAGCTGGCTGCGCAGCCACGCCCGGCCGGGGTCGCCGGCGGTGCGCGGATTCCACACCAGATCCACTCCGAGCATGGGCAGGGGAACCGGCGACTCCATCACCCGCAGCCCGCTCGGAGCCGCCACCCGCTCCGCGAGCCGGCGCTGCAGCAGCGCGACCATGGGAGTGCCGCTCACCATCGAGGGGATCATCAGGAACTCGAAAACGACGATCCGCACGACGAGATCGGGGATCAGCCGGGCGAGTACCTGCTGGGCGCCGACTCGGACCCCTTCCGACTCGAACACCACGTGAGGCAGTCGGGCGAGGTCGTCGGCGGTCAGTGTCGCCCCGATGCGGTCATTGTTCGCGTCGGCGACCACGACCCAGTCCTCCTGGTAGAGCCGCTCCCTCGGCAGCCTGGTCGGCACGGTGTCAGGCAACAGCACCACGTCCGCGGCCGACTCGTTCAGGGTGAGGACCGCCGAGGGCTCGAACGCCTCCACATGGAGCCGGACACCTGGTGCGGACGCGGCGAGCGTGGCGCTCAGGGCGGGAAGGATGGTCAGGGCGGCGGCGCCGGCCGTCGCGATACGGAAGATGCGCTCCGAGGTCGCCGGATCGAACAGCGGCGAACTGAGCACCTGGTTGGTCGCGGTCTCCAGGATCAGGTTGACCGGGCCGATCAGTGCGCCGGCACGTGAGGTGAGTACGTACTCCCGGCCGACCCGGACGAGGAGTTCATCACCCAGCGTGCGCCGTAGGCGCCTCAGGGCGTTGCTCATGGCCGGTTGTGTCAGACCAACAGCCTGCGCGGCGTGCGTGACACTGCGGTGCTCGAGGAGGGCGGCAAGCAACGGGAGCAGATTGAGGTCCACGCGATGCAGGTCGGCCGTCGTGCTCGTGGCCCGCCAAGAAGTATTCACAACATCTATATATCGCATGGGTAACAGTCATTCGACTGATCGACCGGTGAGTGATTACCGTCGATACCGGTCAAGAGGAGACTCCGCGAAGCGAAAACCTCCTGCTCATCGCCGGGCCGGCCTCAATGGGTTGAGCGGCTGAGGCATCGAGACCCACAACCGCCCGCCCGCCGAGCCGGGGCCGACGCCGCCATCCCACGCAGAACGGAAGTCCTCGTTGTCGAAGATCGAGACGGACAAGCACGAACTCCGTGAACGCATGGAGAACCGGGGGTGGCGAACCGCTTCCGGTCGTCGGCGTCGCGCCGGTTCCTCGGCGCTCCATCTGGACCCGCAGCTGCTGGGTCTCTTCCCTGTCGGCCACCGCCATCTCGGCTATCTGCAGACGATGGCCGGAGCACGGAGCACCGGTCCCTGTATGTCGCTTGCGACGAGGGAACCACGCCCCGCAAGCCGGTCTCTGTCCTGCCTTTGATACGAAGGAACAGTGCCCATGCACAACGCCGAAATGTCTGCCACCCGACGGCTGACCGTGGGCGTCTTCCCCGGCGCCGGGGGCGTCCATCTGTACCACGCTCTCGACTCCGGCTACTTCCAGCAGGCCGGACTGGAGGTGAACCTCGTCGAGGTCATCTCCTCCGACCAGCAGATGAAGGGCTGGAACGACGGCGACTACGACATCATCCACACCTCTCCCGACCACCTGCTGAGAGGAATCCTGAAACGGGATCCCGTGGCCGTTCGGGCCGAGGGCATCGGTGAACTCGCCGTTCACCGCCGTTCCGGCTCACCGTTGTCGACGGACCGGTGGGCCGTCGACAACGCGCAAAGCGCCTTCGCGTTCGTGCTGCGTGCCGTACTCGCCGACGTCGCCGAGTCCCCCGTCACCGACAGCCAACTCGTCCCGGTCGGCGGAACGCTGCAAAGGTTCCAGGCCCTGCCGACAGGCGCCGTCGACGGGACCACACTCCATCCGCCCTTCGACGCCCTCGCCACCGAGAGGGGGTACCCGCGTCTCGGCGGCCACCTTCAGGTCGCGCCCGATCTCATCACCAACGTGGTCGTCACTCCGCGCGCCACAGGCCGCACCTGGCATACCCGTGCCTACCTCGAGGTCTGCCGCGCGAGCACCGCGGAACTACTGACCTCCGGGGCGGGGGGCACAGAGGCGGCTCTGGTACGGCGCGGTCTGCCGGCAGCCACCGCCCGGGCCGCGGTCACCGGTCTCCTCGGGCCCGCCGGCCTCTCCACCTCCCCCGATGTGACCCTGCGCGGCATGGAAGCGGTGGCCGACCTGCGCCGCCGCTTCAATCCTGGCTGGGAGCCCTCCTGTCCGCTCCAGTCCCTGATCGGCCCCAGCCAGGAGGGCTGAGCAGGAGCAGCCGTCGTGGTGAGTGCATACAGCCCGCCCCTGCTGAACCAGATCACATCAGGTCGTTACGGCAGGACCTGCTGCTTGCCGTCCTTTCGTGCACTTGACCTGCATACACCTGGGTAGACTCCTGGCATGGACAGGCGAAGTAACGTGCCCACGGAGCGGTCGGCGGAGAACGGAAGCAGGGCGCAAGTCCCATCCGGGCCGTCGAGCGGTACACCGGGGCAGGCCGCGGGCGGACGCCGACTGGCACTTGACGTTCACGGACAGCTGCGGGACATGATCCTCAGCGGCGAACTGCGTCCGGGGTCGGCGCTGCTCCAGGCCGAGATGGCGCGGCAGCTGGGCGTCAGCCGCACGCCGATGCGTGAGGCGTTCCGGTTGCTCCAGGAAGAAGGGCTCATCGAGGCGGAGCCCGATCAGCGAGCCAGGGTGCGGGCAGTGGATCCCCAGGACCTCGACGGTGTCTACGGGGCCCGCATCATGCTCGAAACACTCGCTGTGAGCATGACGGCCAAGTCGCTCACGGCCGAGGATCTTGAACACATGGGCGAAGTGCTGCAGCGCATGCGAGAACTGGCGGGCAACGACCAGTCGGACGAGTGGCACGCCGCGCACAAGGAGTTCCATCGCGTCGCGACCCAGTCCGTGGGGCCGCATCTGCAGCGCATGATCGCGTCGCTCGGCGAGCACGCCGAGCGCTACATCCGGCTGGCCCAGCTGGGCGTTCCCAGTTCGTGGGGCCGCGCACACACAGAGCACGAAGCGCTGCTGGAGGCGCTGCGGCTCAATGACCCGGCAGAAGCGGCACGCGTGATCGCCCGGCACCTCGCGCGTACCGCGTTGAATGTCCTGGCCGACATCGCCCCGGAGTACGAACCGGCGGCCACACGGACGGCACTGGGGATCGCCCGCAACGGTCACTCGTGATGCCGTGTCCGGCCCGACGGCGATGTCACCGCCACGCCGTCGGCATCATCGACGCGGATGAGGGCCAAACCGAGCGCTGAGAGGCACTCCGCCTTCCGGCCCGAGGTCCAGAGCGACCTTCCGGTGTGCCGGCCAATGCCGTCCTGCAGTGCGACCACAGCCACCCGAATATGCGGCAAGGTCTGCAGGGCATCCTCTTGGAGCCCTCTTGGGTCAGGCGGGCCCCTGCTCCTGGTTGGTGATGAAGTCGGCCGGCATCTCGGGGCACCACACGGCGGCCGGGCAGTCCCAGTCGCTCGGCTTCCAGTCCTCGGTGATGCGGTCCATGTCGCCGGAGTACTCGATCCAGCTGCCCCAGGGGTCCTGGATGTAATGGAAGAGGTTCGAGCCGAGGGTGTGACGGCCGAGGCCCCAGCCCTTCCGGTAGCCCGCCGCCGCCATGTTCTGCGCCCCCATGGCGATCTGGTCGATGTCGGCCACCATCCAGCTGGAGTGGTGCAACCCGGGCTGCGCCGCCGGGACGAATCCGAAGACGTGGTGGTCGCCGGGCCCTGAGTTCATGAACGTGGCGATGCCGCGGATACGGTCCGACAGGCCCAGCCCGAGGGTGCGGGTGTAGAAGGCCTCGGAGGCGTCCAGATCGGAGCTGAAGATCAGCATGTGCCCGAGCCGCTGGGGGCGGGGCTTCTCTGTCGCGGTCAGCCAGCGGGCCTGGTCGATCCGACGCACCCGGTCGCCGACGTTGGCATCCTGCGCGTCGGTGGTGCCGAAGGCGCGCCAGGGCGCGACCCCCTCGTCACGAAGGTTGATCAGGTTGCCCTCGTGATCGCGCAGCCACAGCCCGCCGGGCACGTCGGCGGGCGCGTCGAGCAGCTTCAGGCCGAGACCTTCCAGATGGCGCTGCCACTCGGGCAGCGAGCCCGGCTCCACGGCGAAGGCCACGTGGTGCAGCCGCTTGACCGGCCCCTCCATCAGCACCGTCTGGTCCTGCTCCCGGCCGTCGCAGCGGATCACCACCGCGTTGCCGCGCTCAGCCGTATCCAGTCCGAACGCGTTGTAGAAGTTCGCGCCCGTATCCAGCGAGGGCACCTCGAGTCCGTAGTGCAGAAGGCCTTTGACACGCAACATGTGCTCTCCTCGATTTCCGGACCCACGTTCCCACGAGCCCTATAAGTGTGTACACCTATGTTGGTGTAACGTCCAGGCATCTTGGGAACCTTTTCCGATTTGAAGCCGTAGGTCATGTCCGCCGTTTCCAGGACATCACAGGCTTCCCGTCGGGGGCCGAGGAAGGCCGGGCCGGCGATCGCCCGAGGCGCTGCAGGGGTGACGGCTCGCCCCGAGCCGCATGGCACGGTGCGGCTTCCCGGCCGCGATTACGGCGCAGATGCTGTGGTGTGCGGGGCGGCGCCGTGCGGACGCACCCCGATGTCGACCCTGTATCACCTGGTGGTAGCGCTGGCCGTGCCTCGCATTTGAGGCGATGGTACGTCGGCCGGTGGGCGCGCACCGGGCGACCAGGATTCGCCGGATCGTGCACCCCCTGCGATGTGGGCCGTCGGGCCGGCGGCCGCGGTCGAGGGGGCCGACCATGCCCCCACCCCGATCGATGGAAGCCGGCGTCCGTTACCACCTGCATGTCTTCCCCCGCCCCACTTCCCATCCTAATGTGTATGCACTATGGTCCTGCTGCTAACAGAGCCGCTTGTCGGAGGAACGCATGACGCCGCCTGAATGGGCCTTGGTGCAGTACCGGGTCGACGACTCGGAAAAGATCGCCGTCGGTGTGAGCGCCAAGGGGACCGTGGTCCAGGGGCCACCCTGCACCGAAGGCCTCACGCTGATGGAAGTGCTGGGCCGGTGGGACGCGCTCGCACCACTGTTGCGCGACTGGACGCCGACGGCGTCGGACGCCGTGGTCGGCGCCCGACTCGCCCCGCCGCTGACGTATCCGGGCAAGGTGCTCTGCGCGGGTGCCAACTATTGGGACCACATCGCCGAGATGGGCTGTGAACGCCCCGATGAGCTGAGTGACCCGTTCTTCTTCCTCAAGCCGCCGACGACGACCGTGACGGGACCGGGCGACCAGGTGCCGTTGCCCGCCCATCCGGGCTCCTGTGTCGACTGGGAGGCCGAACTGGCCGTCGTCATCGGCCGAGGCGGCCGCAACCTGACGCCCGAGCAGGCCATGGACCATGTGGCCGGCTACCTCGTGGCGAACGACATCTCGGCCCGGGACCGGATCAAGGCCGCCAACCCGGTCGCCGATCCGTTCGCCTTCGACTGGCTCGCGCACAAGGGCCAGGACGGCTTCTGCCCGCTCGGCCCCGGCATGGTCCCCGCCTGGCAGATCCCCGACCCGCAGAACCTGCGGATCCGGTTGCATATCAACGGAGTGCTGAAGCAGGATTCCTCCACCGCGCAGATGATGGTGAAGATCCCTGAGGTGATCGCGGCGGCCAGCCGCCTGACCCGACTGGAGCCCGGGGATGTCATCCTCACCGGCACACCGGCCGGCGTCGGTTTCCCCCGTGGCGAATTCCTCGCCGCCGGAGACGAAGTAGTCGTCGAGATCGAGGGCATAGGCCTCCTGGAAAACACGGTGGTGGCGTCATGAGCAGCACTTCGACCGCTCCCCGGCTGGGCTGGCCGGAACCGCTGCCGGTTCCGGCGACCATGCGAGCCATGCTGTTCCGTCGGTTCGGACCTCCCGACGTCCTGGAGCAGGCCACGATCGACACGCCCCGCCCCGGCCCCGGTGAGGTGCTCGTGCAGGTCGCCGCGGTCGGCATCGGCCGGCTGCTCGACCTCACGGCACGTGCGGGCGACCACCCCTACGCCACCATCACGCCGCCCCACGTCCTGGGCGCGGACCATTCCGGCGTCGTCGCCGCGCTGGGAGAGGGCGTGGACTCCGTCCGGGTGGGGGACCGCGTGGCCGTGCTGCCTGCGGTCTCGTGCGGTCACTGCCACCTCTGCGCGGAAGGCCGCGAGGAAGTCTGCGACGAACTGACCGTGATTGGCACACACCGCCCCGGCGCCTACGCGGAGTACTGCGCGGTGCCCGCTCGCAACGTCCATGAGGTGCCGGACGGCATTCCGGCCGCGATGGCGGCCTCGCTGGCACTCCTCGGCGCGGTGGCCGCCAACCAGCTGACCCAGGCGGGGCTCCGCCCCGGGCACTGGGTACTCATCCAGGGCGCCGCCTCCGCGCTCGGCGCCACCACGGGTGCCTTCGCCCAGCACCTCGGCGCCAGGATCATCGCCACCTCCCGCTCGCCGGAGAAACGCCGGGCACTGGCCGCCGCGGGAGCCGACGTCGTGCTCGACGGCACTGCCCCGGACTTCGTGGAACGAGTGCGCGAGGTCACTGGCGGCTACGGCGTCGACATCGCCGTCGACAACCTCGGTGACCCGGCCCTCTGGGACGCCACCATCGGCACCCTGGCCCGCGGCGGGACCGTGGTCACTTCCGGTGCCTTCCTCGGCGGCCAGGTCAAGATAGACCTGCGGAGGGTCTACTCCGACTGCTACCGCATCATCGGTGTACGAACCGGGAACGCGGCCGCGGTGAAGGAACTGTGGACGCAGGTGGAGCGCGGATTCCGTGCCGTCCTCGACCGCACGTTCCCCATTGCCCGTGCCGCTGACGCCCACCGCTACATGGAGGACGACAACAACATCGGACGTGTGGCACTCACCCTGGACCCGGGAGACTGGGAGGCCTGAGAACACGGCTCCTGCCCCATGGTCCGTCCGCCGCCGTATCGCTGACGTCTCACGCGATGGAGCGACTCCGCCCCCGGAACAGCCGACGGCCGTGCCCCGGGGGCATTCCTCCCGGCGAAATCCTCGCCCCGCCATGCACCACGATCTGCACTGAGGGGATCGTTCGGCGCGGCATCACTCGATTCAGCACCGGGCGCCGCAGAAATCCCGGCGCGTTCGAGAGCGCTGCTCCCCGCTGTCGACCACGCTCAGGCTATTGGCCGCGTTCCAAGCGGGCTCCGGCTCGCACGAGTCCTGAAGGCCGGAGCCGACGCGCACGCGGTTCAGACCCGCACCGAGTCCAGCGGGATCGTCGGATACATGGGCGGCTCCTGGTCGGGAGTCAGCGCCGTGGGGCCGTAGACCCAGTCCATGAAGGCGTAGTCGTACGTGTCGCGGGCGCGCAACACGGCGTTGCGCTGTTCCCGCTTGGTGCCGGAGTGGTGCCACAGTTCGCCCCAGGGTCGTGCGGTGAGGACCACTCGGCGGCAGTGTTCGGGGCGTACGGCCTCGTAGGCGGCGAGTGCCGTCTCCCAGTCGACACCGGAACCCCGCGCGGACCGCTTCGCGAGCTGTGCGCCCACGTGTTGGGCCAGCACCCAGCCGTCCTCGACGGCCATGACGGCGCCCTGGGCCATGTACTGCAGCGGCGGGTGGGCCGCGTCGCCGAGCAGGGCGATGCGGCCGGTGACCCACTTCATGAGCGGCTCACGGTCGAACATCCGCCACCAGCGGTCGCGCCACATCGACGGCAGGCCCTTCTGGACCGGGCCGCACATTCCCTCGAAGGCCCGGTCGAGTTCGTCCGGGGTGCCCCAGTCGTCCTGGCCGGCCAGGGCCTTCGGCGACCGGAACACCGCGACCTGGTTGAACATCCGGCCGCCGCGCAGCGGGTACTGGACGAAGTGGCAGTGCGGTCCGACGTACAGCACGACGTCTTTCTCGTGAACGTCGTTGGCGCGCACCTGCTCGATGGGGACCGCGCCACGGTAGGCGACGTACGCCGAGTTGACGGGTTCGTCGTCGACGAGCAGGGTTCGCGCGATGGAGTGCAGCCCGTCGGCGGCGAGGACGACCTCGGCCTCGTCGCTCCGGCCGTCGGCGAAGGTGACACACGCGCCGCCCTCGATGTTCTCGTACGTCACGCAGCGCGTGCCGGTCACCAGTTCCACTCCCGCCCGCTCGCAGCCGCGCAGGAGGACGCCGTGCAGGTCGCTCCGGTGGGTCACCAGGTACGGGAAGCCGTACCGGCGTTCCATGTCCTTGAGGTCGACCCGGGTCAGCTCGCTCGCGTCGAGGGCGTCCTTCATGATCATGTGCTCGGGCAGGACGCCGAGTCCGACGACCTCGTCCAAGAGCCCGTAGTCGTGCAGGATCCGCGTGCAGTTCGGCGCGAGCTGCAGTCCCGCCCCGACCTCGCCGAACTCCGGGGCCTGCTCGTAGAGGCGGACTCGCAGGCCCTGGAGGGTGAGTGCCAGCGCGGCCGAGAGACCGCCGATTCCGCCACCGACGACCAGTACGTCGGGGCGGCGGGGGGTGTCTGTGGTGTTCATGTCTCGCTCCCGAGGGATCACAGCCACGGAGTCAGGGGTTCGGCCGGGGAGCCGTTGTCGGTCGTCACGCCGGTGTACGGGCGGCCCGCCAGATAGGCGGTGATGTCGGCGTCGCTGCCCTGGACGGCTGGGACGGTGTCGCTGCCGCGCCTGCCGACGATGTCGTGACGCAGTTCGGCGAGGAACTCCTCGGGCAGGTCGGCGAATCGGATACCCGTGTCCAGGTCGACGGCATGCACCATGACCTCCCTGGTGCGCATCCACGGGACCTCACTCGCCGGAACGGTCCGCCCTTGGGCGGTAAGTACCTCCGCCTGCCACTGCTCCTCGGCCAGGTCGGACATCGCGTAGGCCAGCAGTTGCGCCGACTCCTCGAACCAGGCGGTGAGCCATGCGGCGGGCAGCCGCGCGCCCGACTCGATGTCCGCCAGGCGTTGTTCCGGCGAGCTGTACATCGGGGTGGGCTCACCGGTGCGTGCCCAGTGCATGAGGTTCCTGAGGGCCCGAGCGTTGCCGGCCACATGGGCCACGACGTGCCCCCGGGTCCAGCCGGGGAGCGACGAGGGCGCGCCGTACGCCTCCTCGTCGAGGTCGGCGACGGCCTTGCGGCACAGGTCGGTTCCCTCGGCCGCCCAGGTCAGCGTCGTCCGGAGGGTTCTCATCGTGCCCCCTCGGAGACGACGCGGTTCTCGAGGCGGCCCAGGCCCTCGATCTCGGTGACGATGGTGTCGCCCTCGTGGAGGAACACCTGCGGCTTGCGGGCGTGGCCGACGCCGCCGGGGGTGCCGGTGGCGATGATGTCGCCGGGGTTGAGGCGGATCATCGTGGAGACGTAGCGGACCAGGTGCACCGGGTCGAAGAGCAGGTCGCCGGTATTGTCCTGCTGCATGACCTGGCCGTTGACCTCGCAGCGGATGTCGAGCGCGGGGCGCGGGCCGCCGACCTCGTCGGTGGTGACCAGGAACGGACCGAGCGGGGTGGTGGAGTCCCAGTTCTTGCCCTGGAGCCACTCGCGGGTGCGGAACTGCCAGTCGCGGCAGGTGACGTCGTTGAGGACGGTGAAACCCGCGATGGCGGCCTCCGCCTCGGCTTCACTCGCGCGCCGGACCTGTCGGCCGACGACCACGGCGAGTTCGGCCTCCCAGTCGAACTGCTCGGTCTCCACCGGACGCCGTACGTCGTCGAGGGCGCCGACGAGGGTGTCCGCGAACTTGCAGAAGAGGGTGGGGTATTCGGGCAGGTCGCGGCCCATCTCCTTGATGTGCTTCTGGTAGTTGAGGCCGACGCACACCACCTTGGTGGGGCGGGGCACGAGTGGGGCGAACTCGGCGTCCGTGCCCGCGTACTGCTGACCGTCGGCCGCGGCCGCGGCCTCCAGACCGCCGGCCGATGCCAGTACGGCGCCCACGTCCGGCAGCCCGAGCTCGACGAGGGCGTCGCCCTCGACGCGAACCGCCGTGGTGCGGTTGCCGATTCGGATGGTGGCGAGCTTCACGCGTTCTCCTCGATGTGGGTGCGGAACAGGGCGAGCTTGGTGAACAGCGGGGCGTCGCTGAACTGGAACAGATCGAGCGCGCCGGAGTCGGAGTCGGACGGCGAGGCCTCGGACCGGATCGACAGGGGCTGCCAGGAGGGGACGACGAAGAGGTCGCCGCGCTGGACCGACCAGGAGAAGTCGCCCACGGTCACTCGGCCGGAACCGTCGAAGACCTGGTAGACCGACGAACCCGTCTCGCGGCGCGGAGCGGTCTCCGCGCCGCGGACGATGCGGTGGAACTGGGCGCGGATGGTGGGCAGGACGTCGCCGGCCGTGGTGGGGTTGGTATAGCGCACCAGCGCGTGGCCGGGTCCGACGGTGCCGGGGTGGCCCTGGCGTTCCAGCTCCAGCTGGTCGGTGAGCGCGGCGTGGGTGTCCACCCAGCGGTAGCACAGCAGGGGAGTGCCCTCCCGGCGCCCGAGCTGCGAGACCGGTGCCAGTCCCGGGTGGCCCCACAGGTGCTCCGAACGCGACCGCTCGGGCGTCGCGTGCTCCTCCTGGGACAACTCGTCCCGGCCGAAGTCGAAGAACTGCGCCTCGATGTCGTACTGGAAGGGAATGTCGAGACCGTCGATCCACGCCATGGGCGTGCTCGCCGAGTTGTGGTGGGCGTGCCAGTTCATGCCGGCCTGCGGCAGGAAGTCGCCCCGGCGCATGGGCACCGGGTCGCGCTCGACGACCGTCCACACGCCTTCGCCCTCCACCACGAAGCGGAAGGCGTTCTGGGTGTGCCGGTGCTCGGGTGCGTTCTCGCCGGGCATCAGGTACTGGATGGCAGCCCACAGGGTCGGAGTCGCGTAGGGCCTGCCGCCCAGGCTCGGGTTGGCCAGGGCCATGGCCCGACGCTCTCCGCCTCGGCCCACCGGCACGAGGCCGCCGGACCGGGCGGCCAGCTCGACCAGCGACTTCCACTCCCACAGGTGCGGTTGCGCCTTCGACCGCGGATGCTCGGGCATCAGGTCGCCGATCCGGGTCCACAGCGGCACCAGGAGGGCCTTCTCGAAGTCCCGGTAGAGGTCCTCCAGCTCGGGCGTGACGGGCGGCTGGTCCGGCCGGTCCTCGGCGGTGAGGTGCAGGGGGGAGACGACGTCGTCCTCTTCGCTCATACCCCCACCGTGCGTCGCCTTCCCCTCCCTGGAACAGTAGATTCTGTTCAGCAGAACAGACCTGGGAGAGGCGGCACCCGTGGCCAAGTCGATGAAGAACCCGCCTGCCTACGGGGTGACGAGCGTGGACCATGCCCTCCAGCTGGCGGTGATACTGCAAGTGGAGGGACCGCTCACCGTGTCGGAGGCCGCCCGGCGGCTCGGAGTGGCCCGCTCCAGTGCTCACCGGCTGCTCTCCACACTCGTGTACCGGGACTTCGCGGTACAGAACGACGACCGCAGCTATCGGGTCGGCCCGGTGCTGGAGATGGCGGCCAAAGCCCAGTCGAACGTCAGCGCCCTCCGGTCTGCAGCCCTCGGCCCGTTGCAGACCCTCGTCGACACTCTCGACGAGACCGCGAACCTCACCATCCGCACCGGCCGTACCGTCCGCTTCATCGCCTCGATCGAATGCGGACAGGCCCTCCGCGTCGGCAACAGGGAGGGCATGGTCTTCCCCGCACACCAAGTGAGCGGAGGCCTGGTCATGCTGGCCGCCCTCACCGACGACGAGGTGACCGCGCTCTACACCGACCTCCCGGCCGATGCGACCGAAGACCGCCCGGACCTCACGGAGTTGCACGCCGAGCTCCGGGTCGTTCGGCGAAGCGGCGTCGCCGTCAACCTGGAGCGATCCGAGCGCGGTGTCGTCGCCATCGGGTGCGGGGTGACCGACCGGAGTGGCACCACGATCGCGGCCCTGTCGGTGTCCCTGCCCAGCGTGCGGTACTCGGCAGGCCGGGTGAAGAGGCTCGTGGCGGCCCTGACCGCCGCAGCGGACGGTGTCTCAGTCGCACTGGACGGGGCACGGGACTCCCGGCGGCGATGAGTCGGCTGCGATCCTGCCGTCACCCTCGGCCCGTGCCGGTCACCGGCGACGAATGGGTCGTCCGACGTGCTGCCGTCGCCGCGGACGAAGTCATCCGTTCAGATACCCGCCGTCGACAGGCATGGTGATGCCCGTGATGTAACGCGCTTCGTCCGAAGCCAGAAAGACGACGGCGTTGCTGACATCGGCCGGGGCGAGCAGTGCCACGGGCAGCGGGTTGGCGAACCTCGCGTTGGCGGTGACTTCCGGATGCTCCTCGACGAACTGCTGAAACTCGGGATTCGTCACCATCGGGGTCTCGACGCCACCCGGGTTCACGGTGTTGACCCGGATCGAGTGTCGGGCGAACTCGGACGCATAGCGCCGCATGAGGCCGACGAGTCCGTGCTTCGAGGCGCTGTAGGCCAGGTTGCCGGGGTGGGCGTTGATGCCGAGGCTGCTCAGGCCCGCGGCCGAACTGGTGATGATGATCGAGCCGCCGGCACCGCGCTCGATCATCCCCGGAGTGCACACCTCGATCGTGTTCCAGGCGCCCGTGAGATTGACGGCGATCGTGTCGAACCAGGCACTCTCCTCGACTCCTTGGTGGATCCAGCTGTTGATACCGGCGTTGCACACCACGATGTCGACCTGGCCGAACGCGGCGACGCCGGCGTCGTACACGTTTCGCAGCGTGCCCCGGTCACGGACGTCGGCCGGCTGGGCCACGATCTCGCCACCCTCGGCCTGGACGAGTCGGACGGTCTCGTCGAGATCCTGCTTGGTGGCGAGGGAGTAGTACACGCTCGGGATCTGGTCGCAGAGGTCCGAGGCGATGATCTTCGCGCCCTCCTGAGCCAGCCGAATCGCATGCGACCGGCCCTGTCCACGTGCGGCACCGGTGATGAAGGCGACCTTGTCGTCGAGTCGTCCCATGAGTGGTTCTCCCTTCTCCTGTGCCCGCCCGGTCAGGCCAACGGCTTGGCGTGAAACATTGAATCATTGAATATTTGATTCCGGTAACCCTCTGGTGAGCGAGCACATCGCCGGTGTCCGGCGCGACGAACTGGGTGACTTCGCGAGCTGTGCCGTCGGCATCGTGATGGCCGAGGTACACGCGACTCCTGATGGACCTTGAAATATTGAATGTTTGGTGATTTGCTGCAGAATGAAGCCGAGGCAACGACTCGATCCGGCAATGGAGCCGACGGGCTCCTGTCCGCGGCAGAAAGGTGCAGGGCCGATGTTCGATCTCACCAAGGCATGGGCGGAGTTGCCGTCGGAGGTCACGCTGTTCCGGATCGGCGGAGACCTGCGTCTTGACCATGGTTGTGGTGAAGCGGCGGGGAGTATCGCTTTCGCGGCCCGGTCCACGTCGTCAGGACCGGCCCAGCTCAGTCGGCGACCGGTTGTGTGCAGGGCGCGCGCCCTGGTGGAGCCGCGGCGATGACCGGGCAGGTGCTGTGGGAGCCGACGCCCGAGTCCGTGGCGGCCAGCAGGATCGGCCGCTACGCCACCTGGCTGGACGAGTCGAGAGGGAGGGACTTCGCCGACTACCAGGAGCTCTGGCAGTGGTCGGTGGACGACCTCGACGGCTTCTGGCAGTCGATCTGGCACCATTTCGACATCCTCGCCGACGGCGACCCGACCGTGGTGCTCGCCAGTCGCTCGATGCCGGGAGCACGCTGGTTTCCCGACGTGCGACTCAACTACGCCGAGAACATGTTGCGCGGCAGTGACCACGATGTAGTGGTGACCGCATTGTCACAGACGCGCGGCGAGATCCGGCTGACGCGAGCCGCACTGCGCGACGCGGTCGCCCGTGTGGGCGCGGCGCTCCGCCGTCTCGGCGTCGGCAGGGGAGATCGCGTCGTGGCGTACCTGCCGAACATCCCCGAGACACTCATCGCGATGCTGGCGACGACGAGCATCGGCGCCACCTGGGCAGTGTGCGCGCCCGAGCTCGGTACGCAGAGCGTCCTCGACCGACTGACCCAGCTCGAACCGAAGGTTCTGCTCGCCGTCGACGGCTACCGGTACGGCGACAAGGACATCGATCGGCGGCCCGAAGTCGACAGGATCCGCGGCGCTCTGCCAAGCCTCGCGGTCACGGTCGCCGTTCCCTATCTGTTCCCGGAGGACGCACCCGCGGACCTCCTGCGCTGGGAGGAACTGCTGGCCGAGCCGGCGCGGCCGAAGTTCGAGCGGGTCCCCTTCGACCATCCACTGTGGGTGCTGTTCTCGTCGGGCACGACCGGCCTGCCCAAGGCGATCACGCACTCGCACGGCGGCATGACGCTCGAGTACGCGAAGGCTCTTGCGCTCCAGTGCGACCTCGGCCCTCACGACAGGTTCTTCGTCTACACCACGACCACCTGGATGATGTGGAACTTTCAGGTGTCAGGGCTGCTGACCGGGGCGATGATCGTGCTGTTCGACGGAAACCCGGCATACCCGGACGCCGCCGGCCTGTGGCGCGTCGTCGAAGACACAGGCGTGACGGTCTTCGGCTGCGGCGCGGCCTTCCTGGTGGGTTGCCGCAAGGCGGGGATGCGACCAGGTGATCATTTCGACCTGTCCCGTCTGAGAGGGATGGTCTCGACCGGCTCGCCCCTCCCCGCGGAGGCCTTCCAGTGGGTGTACGGCGCGGTGAATCCCACCGTGCTCCTGCAGTCCTCCAGCGGCGGCACCGACGTGGCCACCGCGTTCGTCGGAGGAAACCCGATGCTTCCGGTGCACGCCGGGGAGATCGCGACTCGGATGCTGGGAGTGAACGCGCAGGCCTTCGATGAGGACGGCAGCCCGGTCGTCGGACAGCCCGGAGAGTTCGTCGTCACCGAGCCGATGCCCTCGATGCCGGTCTTCTTCTGGAACGACCCTGATGGCAAGAAATACCGGCAGGCGTACTTCGACCGCTATCCCGGCGTGTGGTGCCATGGGGACTGGGCGACTTTCAGCGCAAGCGGTGCATGTGTGATCACAGGCCGCTCCGACGGCACCCTCAACCGTGGCGGTATCCGTCTGGGCACGAGCGAGTTCTACTCCGTGCTCGGCGAGGTCGTCGGGGTTGCCGACAGCCTCGTCGTCCACATCGACGACCCGTCCGGCGGACCCGGGACGCTGATCCTCTTCGTCGAGCCCGCCTCGCCGACGGCAGAGGTGGACGAAGAGCTTCGATCACGCATCGTCTCGGCGCTTCGAGAGCGGCTCTCACCGCGGCATGTGCCGGACGAGGTCATCGCCGTACCGGCCATCCCGTACAACCTGACCGGAAAAAAGCTGGAGATACCGGTCAAGCGGCTCCTTCAAGGGCACCCACGCCCGGCGGTGGTGTCCGAGGGGGCGGTCCGCAACCCCGAGTCCCTCGAAGCCTTCAGCCGTCTGGCCGAGAAGCGCGAGTGACCCCTGTCGTCCTCCGCGGGCTCACGACGACAGAGGACTTCGATCCCGCACAAACCCAGTTCAGAGCAAGGATGCGAGAGGTAGAAGCGGTCATGAAGGCCATTGTGTTCAACGAGTACGGCGGTAGCGAGGTTCTGCGGGTGGCGGAGACCGAGGAACCGCATGCGGGCCCCGGCCAGATCCGGTTGAAGGTGGTGACCGCGTCCGTCAACCCTCTGGACTCCAGGGTGCGCCGGGGCTGGTTGCAGGACATGTTCCCCCTCTCCTTCCCTGCGGTAGCCGGTGCCGAGGCGGCCGGGATCGTGGACGAGGTGGGTGAGGGTGTGACCGGTGTCTCGGTGGGGGACGAGGTGCTGGGCTGGACCGATACCGGTTCCTACGCCGAGTACGCCCTGAGCGCGAACTTCGCGCCCAAGCCCGCCGGACTCGGCTGGGAGACGGCTGCCGCGCTGCCCGTGGCCGTCGAAACCTGCGACCGCGTGCTCGACATCCTCAAGCCGACCGAAGGGGAGACCCTGCTGATCCACGGGGCAGCCGGGGTGGTGGGCTCTGTGGGGGTTCAGCTCGCCGTGTCCCGCGGCGTCGTCGTGGTCGGTACCGCCTCCGAGGCCAACCACGACTACCTGCGCTCCCTCGGTGCGATCCCCGTCACCTACGGCGAGGGCCTGGCCGACCGGGTCCGTGCCGCCGCTCCGCAGGGCATCGACGCCGTCTTCGACGCCACCGGTCACGACGTGCTGGAAGCGTCCGTCGAACTGCGCGGCGGAACCACCGACCGCATCGTCACCATCGCCGACCCTCGCGCCGCCGAACTGGGCATCATCCTCTCCGGAGGCCCCACCCGCCCGTTCGGACCGCAGCTCGCCGACTACGCCCGTCTCGCGGCCGAGGGCCGGCTGAGCGTCCGGATCGACCAGACGCTGCCGCTCACCGAGGCCGCCAGGGCCCAGGACCTCAGCGAAGCCGGACACTCACGCGGCAAGCTCATCCTGCACCCCTGACACGGTGCGGTGTACCGAGCACTGCTGGCTTCCTTCGCCTGAAGCAAACCCGCGTCCGGCGAACCTGAGCAGGCCGCCCTCGCCCTGGTCAACCGGGAGCGACGCTGGGTCATGCACGAGCAGGAGACCCTGGACAGCTGGACCAACGGGCGGGTGACGCCGCTCGGCGACACCGCCCACCCGACGGCTCAGCACCATGGCGCCGACCTAGCCACCATGCGACGTACTCGCCTGCAGTTGAGCTGCTGTCATCCGGCCAACCCGGCAGAGAAGGGCGAAGACATGAGAGGTGTCGGGTCGAGCCCCCCCTCGCACCCGGTGGGCACGGACACCAACAGGGGACTGCACGTCGGAACAGTGTCGCCGGATCGCCGCGGGGCAAGCGCCCTTACGCCGCAGGCTGCTGCCCGAAACCATCAAACCGGTGCTTTCCCTCGCCGTGGATGCGGCAGTGGGAGTACGGCCCAGAACATCGTCGTCGCCGGAGGCTGACACATTTATGAGCGCACGGCAAAACATCCACCTGACGCTTGCCATCAATGATTCCGACCAGGTTCGTGATCTCGTCACCGGCCGTGTGCCCACCGACGGGATCGACCTCACGTGCCTGCTCTACGAGGTGGAGGAGATCTTCTTTCGGTTCACGAAGTTCCGGGAATGGGACATCTCCGAGATGTCCCTGGGCAAGTACTGCTCACTCGTGGCCGACGGCGACGACTCCTTGGTCGGTCTGCCGGTCTTTCCTTCACGGTCGTTCCGGCATTCGGGGATTTTCATCCGCAGCGATGGACCGCTGGATAATCCTGCCGCACTCGGCCAGGCCCGAATCGGCATTCCCGAGTGGACTGTTACAGCCACGGTGTACCAGCGGGCGTTGCTTCAGCATGAATACGGCATAGATCTCACCCAGGTGCAGTGGGTTCAAGGCGGGATCAACGAAGCGGGCCGGATCGAAACCCTTCCCATAAACCTTCCCGCAGGTGTGAAGGTCCATCCTGAGCGAGAACGTTCTCTGAACGAGCTACTTCTCCGTGGCGAACTCGACGCCATCCTGGTTCCACACCCACCCGAGGGGTTTACCGACGGCTCTGGTCGCATCGTGCAGCTGTTCAGTGAGAGTCAGTCGGTCGAGGAAGACTACTACCGGCGTACCGGAGTTTTCCCCATCATGCACCTGATCGTGCTCAGAGCGGACGTGTACAAGCGCCATCCCTGGGCGGCCGGGAATCTCGCCAAGGCATTCAACATCGCAAAGAACCGCAGTCTGGTGCGCCTACGCGATTCCACTGCACCGCATTTCCCGCTGCCGTGGGGCCCGGATATAACTCGCTCTGCTGAGGGAATATTCGGTCCCGATCTCTGGCCCTATGGCATCGAACCCAACCGGGCCACGATCGACGCCTTTCTCCGCTTCGCTCACGAGCAGGGCTTGACGGCGCTGCGGCTGAGTTGTGAAGACCTGTTTCCGCCACCGGTCCGCGAGACCTATGTAATCTGACGCACGGCTGCGGCGCGTGAGCCCGGGCGAGGCCGACGGCGACATTGATCGCCCTCCCTTCATCACCGGGCGCCGACATGGACGGAAGCGCCACTCCGGACGGGGTGTCCCATCCAACGATCCGCCCGCCCGCCACGGGCGTTCGAAGTTCGCCGCCCACCGCGCTGATCGGACCCGCGAATTGCGCGGGACCGGCGCTCCACACTGACCGCACACCGGACGTAATCGGGCCGAGGGACGGCACGGTGCTGCAGGGTCCCTCTCCCGCCTGGAGGAGAACACAGCCGACGCCGCTCACCCTCACCGAGGAAGAGCGCGCCCACCTCGCCTGATGCCGACCTCACCCGACTTCGTAGACGAAAGATGGCCATACCATGAAGCTGTTGATCCTCGGTGCGACCGGACCCACCGGTCGTCATGTCGTCGACCTTGCCCTGCGCTCGGGTGACCAAGTCACCGCCCTGGTCCGTAACCCGGCGGGGCTGGGCGACCTGGCGGACCAGGTCACCGTGGTAACCGGCGACGCGACCTCCCGTCGCGACGTCGCCGCTGCCCTGGCCGGACAGGACGCTGTCATCTCCGCTCTGGGCAGAGGCAAGTCGGCGGCCGCCGACGCCCTCTTCACAGGCTCCTCGGCGGCCCTGATCGCCGCGGCCGGGGAAACGGGCGTCTCCCGCCTCATCTGGTTGTCGTCGTTCGGCGTGGGCCACACTTACGCGTGGTCGAGCGGTTTCCAGAAGGTGATGTACCGCACCTTCCTCCGGTGGCTCTACGAGAACAAGGAAGTCGCCGACGACAGCATCCGCTCAAGCGACCTCGACTGGACCGTCGTCTACCCGACCATGCTGACCCATGGCCCGGCCAGGGGCACGTACCGCGCGGATGACCGGCTGCCGATGAAGGGCAACCCCAAGATCAGCCGGGCGGACGTCGCCGCCTTCATGCACCAGGCGGCACACGGAAGCGAGTGGATCCGCCGCTCGGCCGTCATCTCCGACTGACCGTGCTCACCCCGTCTCATGACTGTCGTTGTAGGCGGGCGCAGCTTGCTGCTCGCTACAACGGTCTGCCCTGGGACGTGTCGTGACGATCGTCAACTTGAACACTCGATCTCGCCCTGGCCGCACGGAGCGGCTTCCAGGCGCCCGCCGAGATGGAAAACGCAACGAGGAGTCTACGCATCGTGAACAGGCTTGCAGGAAAGGTAGTTCTTATCAGCGGAGGCGCACGCGGGATGGGTGCGGCTCACGCTCGTGCGGTTGTTGCCGAAGGCGGGCAGGTCGTCGTCGGGGACATCCTGGATGGCGAAGGTGAAGCCCTAGCCCAAGAGATAGGCAGCGAGAACGCCGTCTTCGCGCACCTTGACGTGACCAGCTATTCCTCTTGGGAAGCTGCCGTCAAGACGGCGACGGACACGTTCGGCTCCCTCACGACGCTTGTGAACAACGCCGGCATCCTGAGCTTCGGAACGCTGGAGGACTGCAGTGTCAGTGACTGGGAGAAGATCATTTCTGTCAACCTGACGGGTCAGTTCCTGGGAGCCAAGGCTGCACGTGCCAGCCTGGTTTCGGCCGCGCCTGCCTCCATCATCAATATCTCGTCGGTGGCGGGCTTCCGTGGCTTCGCCGGCCTCTTGGGCTACAACGCCTCCAAGCACGCCATACGTGGCCTCACCAAGTCCTTGGCCCTGGAACTCGCTCCGGTCGGCGTCCGCGTCAACTCGGTGCATCCGGGGGCTGTGGCGACGGCGATGATCCAGGGCCTGGGCGGCGACGCTGAGCCGAACCCCATGAACAGGATCGCGGATCCCGCGGAACTCTCGGGAATCGTGGTCTACCTCGCCAGCGACGAGTCGAGCTTCGCAACCGGTGCTGAGTTCGTCGTCGACGGAGGTGAACTGGCCGGTGGTGGAACCATCAACGCCGGTTGATCAAAGCCGATGAGAGGCGCGGCATTTGGCTCGGGACACGGGGCGAGCTTGATGCGGGTCAACTGCGCGCTCTGGAGGCAGCGTGGGAAGCCGGTCCGGCCTCGAGTGCACCCCGGCCGGGCTGGACCGGCTGCTGCACCGCATCGGCTGGAGCGTTCAGATCCCGACCCGTGAAGCCACCGAGGGGACGAGTTGAAGATCGCCGCAGGGCCTGGGGCCGCCCAAGGGACGCACCTGGGGCCACCGCGGCCCCACACCGGTCGCGAAGGTCCCCGCCGCCGGCACGAAACATGTCTCGATGGCCCCGCTGATCTGCACCAAAGACAGCCGCAGGCCACAACTGATCTACCGCATCCACCTCGACCGCGGCCCCGCCACGAACCGGCACAAGGGCTTCACCGAGACCGACTACGCCCGCCTGCTGGACGCCGCACACCACGCACGAGCCGATCGCCGCCCGATCATGGCTGACGGGCAAGGAGTCCGAGTACCTGCACCCCCCGAGCGTCCGGGGCGTTCAATGGGGCGGGCTTGGTCGTCCGGTGAGGTGTACGCGGCAGCCCGGACCGAGGGGGCCGCTTGCCGCTCGGGTCACGTCCGCTCGACTGATCCAGCCGACCCCGCCGCCGCGCCCGTCCCGTACATGATCGGTACGGTGGTGCCGGGACGACGAGAGGGGGCGGTGCGGCCGTGGGTGAGCAAGCGGACATCAGGACGGCGAAGGAGGCCGCCGACCATGAGCTCATTCTGGCGTTCGGCCGGCTGCAAGGGGCGGCCAACCGGCTGGAGTACATCCTCGGCCGGGCGCTCGAAGTGGAGTGCGGCGTCAGCCACTTGATGTTC
>NZ_JBSFHA010000086.1:0-43803 GCF_053596855.1 Streptomyces sp. NPDC001617 | reverse complement strand
GTCCTTTTCGGCATCTCGGCATCGGTGAAGGCGAAATCCTCGGCCAGGTCTCCCCAGGAGACGGCCTGCGGGTCCTTGAGGTGATCAGTCATCGTGCCCCGTCCTGTCCATCGATTCGCTTCAGATGCTCCGCGTACGCCTGCTCCGCCTGGGGCACCGCGACGCGGTACCAGCCGAACCAGTTGCCCGCCTTGTCGCCGCCGACCAGGATCACGGCCTGACGGTCCGGGTCGAAAACGAACAACAAGCGCACTTCCGCCGCCCCTGCCGAGCCGGGGCGGAGCTCCGGCACAGGCCGTGAAGCCACGGAAGAGCCGGCTCGACCACGACAGTCTTCCAAGCCTCCGGGCCGGCCCGGTCAGGTTGGCCAACCCTCGGGTCTTGTATCAGGAGACGGCGCGGGTGCGATCGGCGTCGACGGGGTTGGGGAAGCCGGAATGACTACCGCGAGAACGTACTCCACCAAAGCTCGTGCTGTTCGGGAACCTTATGTGCCGGGTGTCGTACCAGCTGTCGGAGGCGGGGTCCCGACGGCGATTCGGTGGTGTTCGTGATCAGCCATTTCGGACAGGACGAGGGTCCCGCAGGTATCCGCCAAGGCTTTCACCTGTTCCAGCTCGGCGAGTGCTTCGGCCTGACGGCCGGAGGCGGACAGTGCGGTACCGGCGGTCAGCCGGGCCATAGCCTCGTTGAGGGGCATCCGGGCCGCGCGAAACTCGGCAGCGGCCCGGCACGCAGTGGGACCCGCCGCCGGGTTCTGCCGGGCGAGTTGTACCTCGGCACGGGCCTGCAACGCGAACCCACGCCAGCCGGGCGACAGATCGAGCCCTGCGGCAGCGGCTGCTCGGTCGGCCCACATCTCGGCAGCTGTCACGTCACCCAGGGCCAGTTCCGCGACAGCCAGCAGCCGGAACCACATCGGGCGGACCGGGGCTTCGAACCCGAGCAGGTGCGGGCCGCCGCCCGCTTCCAGTACCTTGCTGACGCAGCCCTCCGGATCGCCGTTGACCAGCAGCGTCTGGCCGAGCATCCCGACCATCGCCGACCGGTGCGCTCCCGGTGCGGGGCCGGCCGAAGAGAGTGACTCCTCACAGATCTTCAATGCTCCGACGAAGTCTCCCCGCCACATCAGGACTGCCGCGCTCACCACCTCGGCCAACGAGCGCGGCTCGCCGCTGCCGACGAGTGACGCCGCCTCCAGGGCGTCGTCGGCGTAGGCCGCCGCCTCGTCCAGGCGTCCGAGCCACAGGTAGGCGTAGGCGGAGGCGGCGAAGAGATCGGCGAGCACGAGGCTCTGGCCGGTGCGGCGGGACACATCCAGGCCTCGCCGGAGATGGCGCAGTGCGGGGTCGTAGCGTCCGTGGAGCATCTCCGTCCAGCCTGTCATGACGAGCGTGTCCATCTGCCCGGCCAGTTCCTGGTCGTCGGTGTCGTCGAGCACTTCCACCACGGGGTCGAGGTAGTCGGCTGCCCGGGCGTCGCCCGCGAAGGTATGCGCCAGGGCCAGGAGGGCGCGGACCGCGGTGGTCTGCGGCGGGTCGCCGATACGTGCCGCCGAACGCAACGCGCGTTCGCCCCAATCGATCGCCGTGGAGAAGTCGTTCTTACGAAGCGCCACCACCGCGACGCCCAACTCCAAAGTGGCGGTCTCAGGCTGCAGTTGGCCCTTGTGGTCCGCCAACTCCCGCAGCAGCAGAGCCGTGGCCTCTTCGTACCGGCCGAGCGCCCACTCCATGGTGGCTCGTAGGGCAGTCACCCGGGCCCGTCGGCCCCGGTCCCGCGCGGGCAGGAGAGTGGCGGCCGTGCGCAGGACGGCGCGGCTTTCCAGCAGTCGTCCGGCCATGCCCAGCGCATCGGCCTGCTGGAGCCACAGTTCGGGCCGCAGTCGACTCTGATCACCCAGCAACCGCAGGGCTTCCTGTGTCCAGTGCGCGGCGGTGGCCGGTGCGATCGTCATCATCTGACGGGCGGCCCGTACAAGTACGTCGACGGCGTGTTCGTCTCCTACGCGCGCCGAACGCTGAACGTGCGACGCCTGGGCGGTCAGCGGTGCGCCGTGCAGAGCCAGGCCGTCCGCGGCCCGGGTGTGCGCTTCGATCCGCCAGCCGGCGCCGGCCCCCTGGTACACCGCTGCCCGCACCAGCGGATGGCGGAACCGGAACTGGCGCGTGGAGCCGACCTGGCGTACGAGGTCCCGCTCCGCGACCTCGTCCAGGGCGGCAAGGGCCTGTGCCTCACCGGTCTGGGCCACGACTGCCACCATGTCGGCTTCAAAAGAGTCGCCGAGCACCGCGGCCGCCTGTGTACAGACCCTCGCAGTGGCCGACAGGCCTCCCAGCTCCTCCAGCACCACGGCCCGCACCGACTGCGGCAGATCGCCGGCGGCAGGTGCCGGGACGGCCGGCGCCGCCGGCGGGCTTTCGTTCCCGGCGCTTCGGGCCAGCGCCTCCAGGTAGAACGGATTGCCGCCGCTGGCCTCGTACAGCCGTTGGAAACGCCAGTGATCCGTCCTGGCCCCGCACAGTTCCGCTCCCTCAGCCGGAGACAGCGGACCCAACTCGACCCTGGCCACTCTTCCCTCCGTCCCCGCCCGGGCCAGCGCCGCAGCGAGTCGCGGCGGGGCCTGCCGGGGACGGTAGGCGAGGGCGAGCAGCAGCGGTGTCCTCGGCGGATGCCGTACCAGATGGTCGATCAGCTCGGCAGTACCGTCATCCGTCCACTGCAGGTCGTCCAGGCTGAGCACGAGCCCGCCGTCGGCACTCAGCGTCTCCAGCAACGTTCGCACCGCCCGGTGGAACCAGTACCGTTCGACCGTCACCGGATCCGGCCCGGTCGGGAAACGATCACAGAGCGCGGGGAAGACCGTACTCAGCAGGGCGAACGCGCCGGGCGGTGACCCGTCGTGACGGAGCCGGAGGAAGTCCACCGTGCCGAGGTGGTCGTCCAAGGCGTCCACGAACGCACCGTACGGAGCCCGGTCGAACTCCACACTGCGGCCGGCCAAGGACACGAAGCCGCGCTGTCTCGCGCGCTCGCCCAGCTCGCCGAGCAGCCGTGTCTTTCCGATACCAGGTTCCCCGACCACCTCGACCACCCCTGGCGCACCGGCCAAGGCGTCCTCGATCGCACCGTCGAGGACCGTCAACTCCGCTGCCCGCCCAACCAGGTGGCTCCCTGTCCGGGGACGCTGCGGTGTCGGCGGGCAGGCCAGGTCGGCGCCGTCCCGTGGGGTGCGCACCGGCGGGGGCATGGGTAACGGGCGCGGCACGAGAGCGGGTGCGGATCTCGGAGCAGGCCCGGCGGCTGGGACGGCGGCTGGGACGTTCAGTGCGGGATCGGCGGTGAGGATCTGCTGGTGCAGTTGCCGCAGCGGGAGGCCAGGGTCACAGCCGAATTCTTCGGCCAGCAGCAGCCGTGTTTGCTGGTAATGGCTGAGGGCATCGGCCGGGCGGCCACAGCGGTACAGGGCGAGGATGAACTGGCCGGCCAGTCGTTCGTCCAGTGGGTGTGTCTCGACCCGGGCGGCCAATTCGGCCAACAGTCCGGTGTGCTGACCGCAGCGGAGCCGAACGTCGGTGTGGTCCAGTTCGGCCGCGATCCGTTCTTGGTCGACCGCGTCGCGGAGGGCGTTGATCCAAGGGGTGTCCAGACCCGCGAAGGCATCTCCCCGCCAGAGGCCGAGTGCCTGCCCGAACAGAGTTGCAGCCTGCTCGTCCTGCTCGCTCCGCACGGCCGCCCGGGCCCGTGCGGCAACGTCACGGAAACGGTGCAGATCCACTGCAGTCGCCTCGACGTCGAGGACATAACCACCGGATCGCCGGACAATATCCGCCCCCTCGGCGATGGCCAAAGCTTGCCGCAGACGGGAGAGGTAGCCGTAGAGCGTGTTCCTGGCCCGCTGCGGGTGACGGTCAGCCCAGACGCGCTCGACAAGCTGGTCCACCCTGATCACCCGGTTGGCGTCCACAAGCAGCACTGCCAGCACACACCGCTGCCGGGCATGACCCAGATCAACGATTCGGCCGTCCACTCGCGCCTCGACGCCGCCGAGTAAATCGAACTCAACCCTCACAGCACGCCCCCGAGTGTCAAGTCCCACCTTGGCATAGCACCTTCGAACAGTGGATTCAACGTTTACCCAAGGTTCGCCGACGGTCGGCCGCGCACCGTGGTCCCGGACAGGAAAGAGCGCGAGGGACAACCCGGAGGCCCAGCTCTGCGGGCATCGGGCCGCAGCTGACACCGCACTGTGCCCGTCCTTCCCACGGAGGACAGGCACACGAGGAAGGCGACGAGTTCGGCACCGCGGGCTGCCGGCCGGTCCTCCTGGACACCGCCCCACGCCGACCCGACCCCGTGCGACATGTGACGGCCCGGCCATTTCCGCAAGGAGCTTCGTATGGCAGATCACAGGGGACCCGTGCTGGTCATCGGTGCCACCGGTCAACAGGGCGGCGCGACCGCACAGCAACTGCTCGCGCGCGGCCGGCCGGTCACAGCCCTGGTCCGCGACCCTGATTCACCCCGCGCCAGAGCACTGCGTACGGCAGGAGCCGGCCTTGTCGTCGGCGACCTGGACGATCCGACGTCGCTCCGGAAGGCGATGAAGGGCGTACAGGGTGTGTTCCTCGTGCTGACCATGATGGTCGGCCCCCGGATCAGCCCCGAAGGCGTGGTGGCCGAAGAACGGCGGGGAAAGGCAGTGGCGGATCTTGCCCGGGAGTTGGGCATCGAGCACCTGGTCTACAGCTCGCTCAATGGCGCGGACGCTCACTCCGGAATCCCGTACTACGAAAGCAAGCAGCGGATCGAGGAGCACCTCCGCTCGCTCGGACTCCCGGCGACGATCCTGCGTCCCGTTTCCTTCATGGACAACTTCGCCACCTACAACCGCCCGGTCCTGGACAACGGGGAACTGGTGCTCGGCCTCGCCGTACGACCGCAGATTCCGATGCCACTGATCGCGGTACGCGACATCGGCGCGTTCGCCGCGATCGCGTTCGACCGGTCCGAGCACTTCCTCGGCCGGACCGTCGAGATCGCCGGGGATGTCCTGACGCCTCCGGAGATCGCCGAGACTTTCGGCCGCCACTGCGGCCTGCCGGCACGGCTGCGTCAGGTGCCCGTCGAGCAGATACGAGCCTTCGACGAACAGCTCGCCCAGATGTTCGCGTTCTTCAACGAGCGACCTGCCGGCCTGCCCGACATCTCGGCTCTGCGGGAGCACCACCCCGGCCTGATGAACCTCGGGACCTGGTTGCGCAGCACCGGATGGAAGCCCTGAACCCCTGAAACGAGGAGACATGACCGATGGACTGCTGCTGCCGCCCGGGGGCGGCCGCCGAATCCAGACCATGACCATGAAGGCTGGTGCGGAACAGTCGACGACCTGGTCGACGTTCGAGGCCGAGGTCGCGCCGGGATTCGATGTCGGAGCGCACCTGCACCACCGGGCCGAGGAGGTGTTTTACGTCCTCGCAGGCGAACTCGACCTCCTCGCCTTCCATCCCACCCCCCAGGCCACCGGCGACTGGCGTTCCTGGGAGTCCGGGACCGGCGCGAAGGTGATGCGGGGCGGCCCCGGGAGCTTCATGTTCGTACCCGCCGGATGCCCTCACGCATTCTCGAACCCCGGCGCCGAACCCGCCCGGATGCTCTTCCTCGTGTCCCCGGCCGGGCACGAGACCTACCTCCAGGAACTCACCGACCTTCTGAGCGCCTCGGGGCCGCCGGACCAAGCCGAGATCGCGGCCCTACGGCTCCGCCACGACATCCACCAACTCACTCCGCTCACCTCCCCCGGCGCAGGCTGAGGCTACACAGCGCACCGGACGTCAGCGCAGGTGAACCGGTCGGGAGCCGCAGGTTTCTCCCATGGCCGAAGGAGGCCCCCGGTGAGAGGTCGGGCGAGCCGGAACCGGGCGCCGACCTCGCGGACCACGCCTTGCAACGGGACGGTCTCGCCGAGCGGCAGGTAGGTGGTGGAGGAGGAGTCCTTGTGCCGCTCGATGAGGGCCGAGGCTTCGATGACGGGCTTGTGCCGGTCGTTGGAGGAGCGGAAGTCGAGCACCTCCAGCAGTTTTGTCAGCCCGGCGCGGTAGTGGTTGCCGGAGGAGGACTTGAACACCTCCCGCTTGGAGCGGGCGAAGGCGGCGTTGGTCGCCTCCATCTCGGCGACCAGGTCCTTGAGCGTCTTCTCTCCGCCGGCCGCCGGATAGACCACCTCGCGCACCGACCCCTCGGGGCACCGGGCAAGGCCGCGGCGATCCGTCCGCGCAGCCCGACCTTGCCCCTCACCTCGGTGCAGTCCTCGGCCCGTGCCAGGCAGGCGGCGACCTCGGCGACGGCGCGCTCGTCGGCCTGGTGCAGTGCGGAGCGGATGACCGTGTCGACCTGGGCCGCGGTCGGCGGGTACGCTCCGCAAACCGTCCTCCGACGCCGACTGAGCCCCGGTCCGGGGTCTCGCCTGCCTCTCACTCCCCCGCTCTCGGGATATCCGGCTTCCAGACCGGTTCCCCGGAGCGAGCCACCGTGCGGCGGTTCGGCGCATGCCTGTCGGCAAGGGGCCCGGCGTCAGGCGAACAGTGTTCAGCACTCTGGCCACCGGCACGAACGACACAGCACTTCCGCAGCGCCAACGCCCCGAGGCAGCCACGTGCGATTCCCTGCGTCCTGCCAACGTCCCGAATCGAGCGCGGAGTACTCGAACCCGCCACCCTCGGCGGCCGTCGGTGGACAGCGTGTTCGTCCCCGGTGCGGCGGCAGCCCTGGGGCCAGCCGTTGTATCGGACGCAGAGCCGGCCGTTGTCGGCCAGGTTCTGAGCCCCGGCGAGCCGAACCGAAGCCACGGGTTGTGCGATTCAGGACATCGGATCGAGGTCCTGAACCGCACACCAGCTGAGACGTTGCCCAGAACTCGTCCGCTCTCAGGAGAGCGTGATGTTGTCGAGTTCCGCGTAACCGGTGCCTCCCGCGTAGCTGGGTGCTCCCTTCGCGAGACGGATCATGTTGTAACCGGCATGCAGGTTGACGCTGACGCTGACGGTGCCCGTCGGGTTGCCCCAGCCGGAACTGGTCGGCGGGTAGGTGATCGAGGACCAGGCGCCGCCGTCGTAGGCGAGGCCCTGGGTGGAGTTCGCTCCCGTGGCGTTCGCGTACTTGACGGTCATGGTGTAGGAGCGCGCCGTGGGCACGTTGACGAGGAAGTCCACGAAGCTGTCGTCACGCATGTCGGTCTTGTTGTCGATCTGGCCGACGTAGCCGCCGTTGGAGGCGGTGGTGGAGCTCAGGCGGTTGGCGTTGACGACCGTCGCGTTCTCCGCCTCGTAGGTTTGCTGCCAGGTCGGCGTACCCGTGGTCGGCGTGATGAGCAGCTGGTACGCCTTGACGGCGTCCATGCCGGTCACCGGGACGCTGATGCTGCCGTCCGCGCCCACCGTGTAGGTCGCGGTCGACACCGTGACCGGGGCGGCTTCGTTCGTCGTGCGCCCTGTGTTCTCGGTGCGCGAGAGCGTCACGGTGACCTGCGAGCCGAGGACGCCGAGGCCGTTGACCTTGACCGTGTTGTCGCCACCGTCGCCGCCGAAGACCACGTTGACCTGCTTGCGGCTGGCGTCGTAGGAGGCGACGCCGTCGAGGTACGACTGGGGAACCGTCTCGACGATGTTGCCGGACTGGTCGCCGTACCACTTGTACGCCCAGTAGGACGCCGTGGGCTGGTTGTTGTAGAGCAGGCCGTTCATCGTGCCGGCCTCGTACCAGTAGGCGCGCTCGGCGTCGTGTATGCCGGCCCGCTCCAGCGAGGCCATGTAGTGCACGCCGATGCTCGGCTGGTCGACCTGGGTCGGGGACGCGTACTCGTTGATCGAGATCGGCCGGTGCGACAGCCCCAGTGAGGTCTCGATGGCGCGGAAGTCGTCGACGTGCGCCTGGATGTTCTGGTAGCCCAGGTTCCCGAGTTCGTGCCACACCGCGACCGCCGGAAGCGTGTTGGTGTTCTTGGCGTTCTGCATGAAGTCGAGCATCCAGCTGTGGTGGTAGCTGGATTCGCCAGGGCCGATGATCGGTGTGCGGGTGTCGACGGCTCGGATGTCCCCGTAGGTGCGCGTCCACGCGTCGTCGAACGTGCCCGCGTTACCGCCCGTGCTGGTCGTCCAGTTCGCGTCGGGCTCGTTCCAGATCTCGTAGCCCGCGATGTTCGTGGTGCCGGTGGCGTCCATACGGGCCTGCACCATCGTGTGGACCTTCGATTCCCAGTCGGCCCAGCTCACCCAGTTGTAAGGGAAGGTGCTGAAGATGTCGGGCAGACGGATGTACTGCTGGCCGCCCGCATCGATGATCTTGCTCCCGACCTGGAGCGCGTCACAGCACGGCGACGTCGCTCCGTTGCCCAGTTGCTGGGTGCCCGGCGGGGGCTGGGTGAAGTTGTTGACGTGCAGCGGGTACAGCTGGCTCAGCGGCGGGGTGGTGCCGGTGTCGACACCGTAGAGTCCGCCGGCGGCCACGTGGGTGACGGGGCGCACCGTGGTACCGACGTTGACCGTGAGCGTGTTGCCCGCGGCGTGGGCGGGGGCCGCCGTGACGAGGCCGAGCAGCGTCGTCAGCGAAGCCAGCACGGTCGTGACCGCCGTGCGTCGGCGCGGGCGAGCGGTGTTCACGGGTGAGAATGAGGTCCTGGGCGAGCGCGACGGCGCAGGTCTGCGGCGGCGTGCCGTGGGAGACAGCTGGAACACGGGGGATCCTTCCCTTGCAGGAGGTTCGCAGGAGGATGGATTGAGGAAGCGCTTCCTCATCACTGCACAGCCTTCCCGGCGTGCAACACAGAGCGGGACGCGGCCTGCGGAGAGATGTCCGAGGTGACCGCGTTTTCGAAATGAGCAGCTCATCGGCTTACTGAAGAGGCCGACGTTGCGGCGATATTTCCGCAAGGTGAGAGTGGTGTCAATAGAATCAGACACGCATACGTCATTGACGATGGGGTTTTCTGAGGTAGCGCTTCCCCAAGGCGCCCGCGGAGAGCCGATCAACGCGGGTGGGCCGGTGCGGAGTTGGCCCGCGCCGGATCACCGGCCTCGGACCGGGACGCTCCGGGCTCCTCGCGAGATCGACGGCGTCACTGGGCCGAGGTCGATCCCCGGACCACCAGGGTGCAGGCGTGCAGCCGCACACCACCACCGACGGGCTCGCCGTCGATCATGCCGAAGAGATCGCGAACGGCCGCCGCACCCAGCGTCTGCAGGTTCATGTCGACCGTCGTCAACGGCGGATCCGTCTCCAGGGCGAAGACCGGCCAGTTGTCGTATCCGGTGATCGCGACATCGTGCGGCACCCTGCGGCCCGAGGCGCGCACGGCCTCCGCCACTCCCGCGGCGAGCTGATCGGAGCCGCAGACGATCGCGTCGACGTCCGGAACCCGTAGCAGCAAGTCTTCCGCGGCGGCGCGCCCTGACCGTTGCGACCACTGCGTGTGCACGACGCTGTGCGCGAGCTCGACTCCGTGTGCCCGCACGACCTCGTGAACGCCCTTCACGCGTTCCACGACTGCCCGCCCCGACCGCGGGCCGGTGATCACCGCCATCCGTCGACGGTCCAGACCGAGGACGTGATCCGTCACGGCGCGGGCGCCCGACAGATCGTCCGGCACATGCACCACGTCGTTCCCGCCGGTCTCCCCGTACACATAGGCGACCGGTGGGTCGAGTCGGCCGATCCTCGGCGTGAGCGCGTTGTTGTCTCCGACGACGAGCACGCCGTCGACCTTGCGCTGCCGGAAACGGTCGACGATCTGCCGCAGCCGCGTCCCGTCACCGCGGGCATCACTGATGATCATGCTGAGATCGATCTCGCTGAGCGCCTCCTCCGCGCCGAGCAGGATCGGCAGGGCGAACCGCTGCGCCAGACTGTCCACCACCACCAGCCCCACGGTTCCGCTCCGCCCGGTGGTCAGGCCCCGCGCTATGCGGTTGGGCGTGTAGGAGAGTTCGCGGGCGGCCTTGAGCACGCGGTCGCGCGTCTCGGTGGAGACCCGCGCCTGGCCGTTGATGGCTTTGGAGGCGGTCGTCAGTGACACGCCCGCTCGACGCGCCACCTCGGTAAGGGTCGCCGCCCGCGCTGAGTGCATGAGCTGATTGTGGCAGGTCAGATGCGGAGTCCGCACAGGACTTCCAGGGTCGCTCCGGTCCACCCCCACCGAGGGGGGCGGGTAACCGCCCGACCGATGCGGCATCACGGGCGGCCCGGAGCGACCATACGCCGCGCACACCGGCGCGCACGCGGCACGTCGGCGGGGTCCGGTCCTTCGGGGTCCCCGACACTTTCTCGTCCGCACGCCCGACACACACGACGGCCGACGGGAAACCGCACCGCGGCGACCCCGGAGCCCCGCAGCCCCTGCATCACCAGGACGTTCAGAGCCTCCCTCCGTCGACCGGCAGCTCTCCACCAGCCGGAAGCTCTCCACCAGCAGCAGCCCCGCACGCCCCGGCGGCCGGCAACTCCCCATCGGCCGACAACTCTCCGCCGGTGCGAAAGAGACGAACCCCTGCGGCCCGGCCACCCCTCATGCTCCGCGCCCGGCTGCGAACCGCGCGGCGATCCAGGACGGTCAGGTGGATTCGCGGACGACGAGGCGGCAGGGGACGGTGTGCACGCCCGGCTCCGCCTCGAAGCCGATGGCGTCCAGCAGGCGCAGGGCGGCCTGCCGGCCGATCTCGGCGAGGTTCGTGTCGATCGTGGTCAGGGGCGGCCGACTGGCCAGGGCCATGATGTCCCAGTTGTCGTAGCCCACGATCGCGATCCGCCCGGGAACGTCCAGCCCGTTCTCGCGCAGGGTGTCGGCGACCCCCCTGGCGATCTGGTCGTTGCCGCAGAAGAAGGCGTCCGTGTCCGGTGCGGTGCGCAGCACCGCGTCGGCGGCGCGGCGCCCCCATGCCTCGCTCCACTCCCCGAAGTGGACCCGGCCGGTGGACAGTAGCAGCGAGGAGCGTTCGAGCGACTCGACGGTGTGGCGGGCGCGGTCACGGGCGGCCGCGTGGTGTGCCGGGCCGGTGACGTGCGCGATCCGGGTGCGGCCGGTCGCCAGCAGATGCTCGACCACGAGCTGTGCTCCGCTGCGGTCGTCGGACACGACGGAGATGTCGTCCGGGTCGGTGGACGGCGACAGCGCGTAGACCGTGGGGATCGGCTCGATCCCCTTCAGGGGCGGCCGTGGGTCGGTGCGGCGGCCGGTGACGATGATGCCGTCGACCCGCCGGTCGGTCAGGTTGCGCAGGTGGTGCTGCTCGCGGATGGCGTCGCCACGGGTGTCGCAGAGCAGGACGGAGAGCTTCCCGGCGCCGAGCGCGTCCTCGGCGCCGAGCAGCACCGGGGTGCTGAAGCGGCCGATGCCGTCGGTCGTCATCAGCCCGACGGTCCAGCTGCGGCCGGTGTGCAGGCTCTGGGCGTGCTGGTTGGGCCGGAAGTCGAGCGCCTCCACGGCGTCCAGCACCCGTTGCCGGGTCTCGGGGCGCATCCTGCCGCTGCCGTTCAGCGCCTTCGAGGCCGTCCCGACGCTGACGCCGGCCAGCCTGGCGACATCGGCGAGCTTCGCCCGTCTTGTTGGGGGGGACCCTGGAGCGGCAGTCACGCGCAATCCTTTTCCTAGATGACTTCGGGCTCCTCATCCTGACACCATCCCCACCCACTGAACAGCTATGAAGACACGATTGGAAATACTTTCGTCACGCCCCTTGACGACGGCTCGCCCGCTTCCTACGTTTCCGCCAGAAAAACGTTTGCCCAAACGGTCCGAGCCATCGAGCACCACCTGCCCGGTTTCCGGCTCGCACACCACCCGACGTGGGCCGGCCCCGCCCGCTTCCCCTTACCTGTCCGGAGAGCCATGTCCCGCCCCCGTCCCGCCGCAGCCTCCACCCCGTCCTCGTCCGGGCAAGAAGCCACCCCCGTGGGCCCGGTCCGCCGCGGACCGGGCACCAAGGCCGCGCTGACCCCTGCCGGCGTCGAGGTGCGCGCCGGCTTCTGGGACACCCGCCGCGAGGTGAACGCGCGTACCTCCATCCCACAGGGCCCCGGCCTGCTGGAGTCCGCGGGGAACCTGCAGAACCTGCGGGTGGTGGCCGGTACGGCCGAGGGCGAGTTCCAGGGCGCGTACCCGTTCGTCGACTCGGACGTGTACAAGTGGCTGGAGGCGGCCTCCTGGCAGCTCGCCCAGGGTGCCGAGGACTCCCTCGCCGCCGACGTGGCGCGGATCGTCGGCCTGGTCGCGGCCGCCCAGCAGCCCGACGGCTACCTGAACACGTGGTTCCAGCTGCTCAAGGGCGGCGAGCGCTACAAGGATCTGCGCTGGGGCCACGAGCTGTACTGCGCGGGGCACCTGATCCAGGCCGCGGTGGCCCACCACCGGGCCACCGGGCGCACCGAACTCCTCGACGTGGCCGTGAAGTTCGCCGACCACATCGACTCCGTCTTCGGCCTGCCAGGCAGCGGCAAGGAGATCGATGGCATCGACGGCCACCCCGAGGTGGAGACCGCCCTGGTGGAGCTGTACCGGGAGACCGGCGAGCGCCGCTACCTGGACCTGGCCCGCTACTTCGTCGACCGTTTCGGCCACGGCCTGCTGGGCGGCGAGGCGTACTGCCAGGACCGCGTCCCGCTGCGCGAGGCGACGAACGTCGAGGGCCACGCGGTACGGCAGCTGTACCTGCTTGCGGCCGCCACCGACCTGGCCACCGAGACCGGGGACGCCGAACTGCGCGCCGCCGGCGAGCGGTTGTGGCAGGCCATGACCACCACGAAGACGCATCTGACCGGTGGGCTGGGCGCGCACCACGACGAGGAGGACTTCGGCGACCCCTACGAGCTGCCCAACGAGCGCGCCTACTGCGAGACCTGCGCCGCCATCGCCTCGGTGCAGTGGAGCTGGCGGATGGCCCTGCTGACCGGCGAGGCCCGCTACTCCGACCTGATCGAGCGCACCCTGTTCAACGCCTTCCTGGCCGGTGTCTCGCTGGACGGCGAGCGCTGGCTGTACGTCAACCCGCTCCAGGTCCGCGACGGCCACACCGACCCCGGCGGCGACCAGTCGGCCCGCCGCACCCGCTGGTTCCGCTGCGCCTGCTGCCCGCCCAACGTGATGCGGCTGCTGGCCTCCCTGGAGCACTACCTGGCGTCGAGCGACGAACACGGCCTGCAGATCCACCAGTACGCCACCGGGCGCTACACCGGCGACCTCGACGGAACGCCCGTAACGGTGACCGTCGAGACCGACTACCCCTGGCAGGGCACGATCGGCCTGACCGTCGAGGAGACCCCGGCCGACCGGCCCTGGACCCTCTCGCTGCGCGTCCCGCAGTGGTGCCGCACCTTCCAGGTCCGGGTGGGGGAGACGGTGTTCGACCAGAGCGACGCGCCCGTCGCCGACGGCTGGCTTCGGCTGGAGCGGACCTGGGCGGCCGGCGACCAGGTCGTCCTCGAGCTCGGCCTGGAGCCGCGGCTGACCGCCGCCGACCCGCGCGTGGACGCCGTGCGCGGCTGCGTGGCGATCGAGCGCGGCCCGCTCGTCTACTGCCTGGAGCAGGTCGACCACCCCGGCGGCGGACTGGACGACGTCGTCCTCGATCCCACCCGTCCGCTGGCCGTGAAGCACCGCCCGGACCTGCTCGGCGGCGTCACCACCGTGGTGGCCGCCGGACACCGCCGGCACATCCCGGACGCCGGCTGGTGGCCGTACCGCGGCGCGGAGAGCGCCGACGCGGCACCGGCCGGCGTTCTCCTCGAACTGACCGCGATCCCCTACTACGCGTGGGCCAACCGCCAGGACGGCAGCATGCGCGTCTGGCTACCCACCACCTGAGCCCCCACCGCAGTTCCCTCCCCGCCCCCTCTCCCGAGTTCCAACCCGAGACAACGAGGTCACCGTGAGAAAATCCCGCCGCACCCTGATCGCCGCCATCGCCGCCATCGGCGCGCTCACCTCCGTCGCGGCCTGCGGCGGCGGTTCCGACTCCTCCGCCTCCGGGTCCGGCAGCGCCGGCGGGACGTACACCTTCTGGGACCCGTACCCGCAGTTCGACGCCACATCGGCGTGGGGCAAGCTCGTCACGAAGTGCGGCACCGACTCCGGCGTCAAGATCAAGCGGACCGCGTACGACACGACGGACCTGGGCAACAAGGCGCTGCTGGCCGCCCAGCAGGGCAACGCGCCGGACGTGATGATGGTCGACAACCCGGTCGTCTCCACGCTGGTGGAGGCCGGGATCCTCAACAAGACCGGCGACCTCGGCCTGGACACGAAGTCGATCCAGGAGAACATCCTCGGCGCGGGCACCATCGACAACGCCTCCTACGGCGTGCCGATCGGCGCCAACACCCTCGCCCTCTACTACAACAAGAAGGTGCTGTCCGCCGCCGGTGTCGACGCGGCCTCCATCAAGGACTGGGCCTCGCTCACGGCCGCGCTGAAGAAGGTCAAGGCGGCCGGCAAGAAGGGCATCACCTTCTCCGCGATCAACACCGAGGAGGGCAGCTTCCAGTTCCTGCCCTGGTTCTGGGGCGCGGGCGGCGACCTCACCAAGCTCAACTCCGCCAAGGGAGTCGCCGCGCTGACCCTGTGGAAGCAGTGGGTGGACGCCGGGTACGCGCCCAAGGACGTCCTGCAGAACACCCAGACCACCAGCTGGCAGGAGTTCGCCACCGGGGACTACGCCTTCAGCGAGAACGGCACCTGGCAGCTCGGCAACGCCGACAAGGCCGGCTTCGGGTACGGCGTCATCAGCATCCCCGGGCAGAACGGCGGTTCGGCGCCGGTGCCGACCGGCGGCGAGTTCGTCACCGTACCCGTGCAGAAGGACACCGGGCGCTACGACGTCACCAAGAAGATCGTCACCTGTCTGACCAGCTCGGCCAACCTGCTGTCCACGGACACGACCCTGCAGTACGTCGCCCCGACCGCGGCGGTGCAGGCCCAGCAGGTGAAGCAGAACCCGGAGCTCAAGCCGTGGGTGGCGGCGGTGGCCGCGGCCCGGGGCCGTACCAGCGGTGGCCTCGGCACCAAGTACCCGACCATCTCGCAGCCGATGTGGACCGCCGTCCAGGGCGCCCTGTCCGGCAGCAAGAGCCCGCAGGACGCGCTGGACGCCGCGCAGAAGGCCGCCGGCAAGGGCACCAGCTGACACCCGGCACCCTCCCCCGTGGCCTGCCCGGGATTCTCGGGCCGGCGCCCGCAGGGCATCCGTGACCGACCGGACCCCGCCACCGCCCCGGGCAGGCCACCCGCATTCAGGAGTTCCCATGAGCATCGCCCGCGTTGACCGCCGCGCACAGCGGTCCCCGGCCGGGCCCGGGGTGACCGGCACCGCGGATCCGACGGAGGTGTCGGTGCGCCGCCGGCGCCGCAAGAACCGCAAGAGCCGGCTGACCGCACTGGCGTTCCTCACGCCGCTGGTCGTCTACCTGGCCGCCTTCTACGTCTATCCGCTCTACCGTAACCTCGACCTGAGCCTTCGCGACTACACCGTGCGGTCGTTCGTCGCGGGTGATGCGCCGTTCTCCGGGCTGGACAACTTCAAGACCGTCCTGAACGATCCCACGTTCGACCCGGCGATCCTTCATACTCTGGTCTTCACGTTCGTGTCGATCGCCTTCCAGTACATGGCCGGGCTCGCCCTCGCGGTCTTCTTCAACCGGCACTTCCGGCTCGCGCCCACCCTGCGCGCGCTGTTCCTGATCCCGTGGCTGCTGCCGCTGATCGTGTCGGCGTCGACCTGGTCGTGGATGTTCAACAGCGAGTCCGGTGTCATCAACTACGCCCTCGGTGTCGTCGGCGTATCCCCGGTGGACTGGCTCAACTCACCGGACTGGGCGCTGCCCTCGGTCATCATCGCGAACATCTGGATCGGCATCCCGTTCAACCTCGTCATCCTCTACAGCGGCCTGCAGAACATCCCGGGCGAGCTGTACGAGGCCGCCTCCATGGACGGGGCGAGCGCCTGGCATCAGTTCCGCCGGATCACCTTCCCGCTGCTGCGCCCGGTCTCCGCGATCACCCTGCTGCTCGGTCTCGTCTACACCCTCAAGGTGTTCGACCTGATCTGGATCATGACCAAGGGCGGTCCCGGCGACGCCTCCTCGACCCTGGCGACCTGGTCCTACCAGCTCGGCTTCGGCACCCTGCTGCCCAAGTTCGGCCCCGGCGCCGCCGTCGGAAACATCCTCATCCTCATAGCCCTGTTCTTCGGGCTGCTCTACATCCGCGTCCAGAGGAGGCAGGAAGCGTGAACCTCCGTGTCCGCAACCGGACTTACACCGTCATCGGCCTCCTGGTCACCGCTGTGATGCTGTTCCCCGTGTACTGGATGCTGAACGTGTCCCTGACCCCGCAGCAGGACATGCGCAAGTCCCCGCCCGACCTGCTCCCGCTGCATCCCACGTTCGAGGGCTACAAAGCGGTCCTCGACGACCAGATGCCGTTTCTGGGCACCAGCCTGCTGATCGGCCTGGGCACGGTCGTGCTGACCCTCGTCCTCGCCGCCCCGGCCGGCTTCGCGCTGGCCAAGCTCAGGCCGCTCGGCGGAGGAGCCCTCGGCCTCGCCCTGCTGGTCGCTCAGATGGTCCCCGGGATCGTCATGGCGATGGGCTTCTACGGCATCTTCCTCGACCTCGGCCTGCTCAACTTCTGGTGGGGCCTGATCATCGCGGACTCCACCATCGCCGTCCCCTTCGGCGTCATGATCTTCACGGCGTTCATGTCGGGCATCCCCGGCGAACTGATCTCCGCGGCCCGTATCGACGGGGCGACCACCTGGCGGACCTTCGTCTCCGTGGTGCTGCCGATGAGTCGCAACGCGCTGGTCACCGTGTCGCTCTTCAGCTTCCTGTGGGCCTGGTCCGACTTCGTCTTCGCCAACACCCTGGATGGCGGCGGCGATCTGCGGCCGATCACCCTCGGCATCTACAAGTACATCGGCAACAACAACCAGGAATGGAACGCGATCATGGCCACCGCCGTCGTCGCCTCCATCCCCGCAGCCGTCCTGCTCGTCCTCGCACAACGCTACGTGGCCGCGGGCGTGACCGCGGGCGCCGTCAAGGACTGATCCCCCTCCGTTGTGTCCATCCCCTCCCTCCGAGGAGGGTTCCCCGTCACGGGCCGCGCAAGATCGCGGCGTCGGCCGGCGTGGCAGCCCGCGGCGAGCGGTCGCGTCCCGTCGGCGCAGTGGGCGGCCTCGATCGGGTGCGTCACACGTCTCTCGGTGACGGACCCCTGAGCGTGGCGCCGTACGTGCTCGTCCAGCAGCCCCGGTGCCACGTCTTGCCGGGCGTGGGGGATGGCGGTGATCCGGGTGAGGACGTCGATGAAGTCACTACGGGCTCGCCAGGCCCGGCCGGCCGGACCGGGAGTCTGGACGGTCGGCCGACGCGGTGTCCCGGGGCGCGCGCCCAGCGTCGTTCTCATCAAGCCACCGCAGCAGAACACCCGATCCCGAGGGGAACGTTCGATGGATCAGCGATCGACGACCGGGGCACACGCCGACGCCACACCCGTGGCGGGTGCCACCACGGAGTTCGAGCCCGACGTCATGGACCTGCTCGTGGAGGCACTGCGCGGCGCGGTCAAGCGCGAATCACCGGTCGTGGGTACGGACACGGTGCTGACCGCGCTCGTCATGGGGGACACCGACGTCGGTGCGGCGGTAGCGCCGGGCATGCGGGCGTCAGGGGCGCTCAGCGGCGTGATCTCCGGCCGGCAGGCCACGGTTGGGCGAACGACGACGAGGGCGGCACCGCGCCGGCCGCGACCGACGCCGACGCGCTGGAGGTCGACACCGCCTGGTGCGAGGCGCAGTGGCGTCTGCGCCTCGCCGTGATCTTCCCGAAGCGGTCTGGATATTCATGTTTCCGCAGGTCACAAGCCTGCTCGCGGCCGGGGGCGCACGTGGGCTTCCTGGTCCTTCCTGATCTTTCCGTCCACTGCGTGTCCGCTGGGCGTCCCGGCACCAGTACTTGCCACGCCCGAGCAGGGCCAGAAAGCACATCGGCCCAGGCTGCGGAGCCGAGGTCGGAGCGCATGGACTGGTGAGCAGCGGAGTGCCTTACCAGTGTCAACTTCCGGGCTCGGACCACTCGGATCCCCCGCCGGCGCGGGGCCGACCACACCGGGGGGCGGCAGACCGCCTGCCTTCAAGCGGGAGGCCTACAAGCAGCGCACCACAGTCGAGCGATGCCCCGGCGCCGCCCGGCCGGCCCGGGGATGTGCCGCACCCGCCGCTGCTGCTGGTCTTCAACCACCTCGGTCCCGCCGTCTCGTAACAGCGGCCTCGGGGACGGTCAGGACGATGTCGCCTGGGCGCCACCCTTGCCCGAGGTGCTGGTCGGGGCCGCCGGTGTGGTGGCCCCGACCAGGGCTGAGCGTCTTGCTGGTTCTGTGTCAGAAGATGCTCGCGGAGTCCAGTGCGATGGTGTCGTTGCTGCTCGCGCTGTTCTTGGTTCCGGTTACCGTGATCGTGATGCTGTGGCTTCCGGAGTTCAGGCCCGAGACGGTGAACAGGCTCGCTCCGGGGGTCCGGGTGGCGCTGTAGTCGTCGACGCTGTGGGCTGTGCCGCCGTCGACCGAGTAGGTGGCGATGCCCTGGTCGTGGTCCTTGACGCCGTAGATGACGGCGCCGGTGCCGTTGAAGGTCAGTGTCGCGGTCGATCCACCCGTGTTGTTCCAGTGGGCGGTGCCGCTGTAGAGGTCGCCGACGCCGGTCGCCGTTCCCCAATTGCTGCCGTAAGCGAAGGCGTCGGTGCCGGACGTGGTGCCGTCGTCGATGGTGGTGATATTGGGGGTGACGGTCGCGTAGTCGATCGCGACGGGTCGTTGGAGCTGGAGGAGTTCTTCGTTCCGGTGTTGCTGATCGTCACGGTGTGCGTGCCCGGAGCCAGGCCGCTGCTGGACCAGAGCGGTGCCTGGGGAGTGCGGGTGGTGGCGTAGTCGTTCGCGTAGGTTGCCGGGCCTCCGTCGACGGAGAAGGCCGCGATGCCTTGGTCGTGGTCTTTGACGCCCCAGATGGTGGCGCCGCTGCCGGTGAAGGTGTAGGTGGCGGTGCCGCCGGTGGTGTTGCTCCAGTGCGCGGTGCCCTGATGCAGGTCCGGCACGCCGGTGACGGTGCCCCACTTGCTGTCGTAGCCGAAGTGGTCGGTGCCGGAGGTGACGGTGTCGTCCGTGGTGGTGTCCGCTGACACGGAGCTCGGCAGCGTCACGAGCATCACGTACGAGCCGTGGGCGTCGCCGAGCGTGACGGGCACGGTGATGGAGTCGTTGGAGACGGTGACGTTGCCGCTGTAGACGGTCTCCGGGCTGTTCAGTGAAGCGGCATCGGGGATCCGGTCGACCTCGACGTGGGTGGTGCTGCCGGAGGTCAGCCACGCATCCGAACTGAATCCGCTGATGGACACGTTCGCTTGTCCGACGAAGCCGCTGGAGTCTCCGATCAGCGCCGCCAGCTGCCGCTTGTTGCTGTCCACGGCCGCGGTGATGGCCGTGTTGCCGCTGCCGGTGGTCGATACCCGGGTTCCGGTCAGGTTGGCATAGGCACGGTACGCCCAGTACTGGCCTGAGGGCACCAGGTTCCCGCCGGTGTGCGTGAGGGTGGCGCCGAGGTCGCCGGACATGCAGCAGTTGGTCCACTCCGTGCGGGCGGCGGTGGCCAGCCCGCAGCTGGCACGACAGGGCACGCAGGCGACGGGGCGGAAGACCGCCGAAGGGCGGAGAAGAAGAGGAGCGCTCCACGTCGGGGCCCCTGAGCACAACCGTTGAGCCGGAAACGCCACAGCGTGCAGATACACGAAGACTCATCCCGGCAGAGACGTCCCAGGAGGGTCCGATGGTCCCGAATCGGGGCCGAACGCCCCTGCCGCCGTCCCCGCCGACGCTCTGCAATGAAAGGAGACGGAGAGGCGGTGTGCCATGCGTTTCGACGACCGTCGGGCGGCCGGGCGTCAACTGGCCTGGCGCCTGGAGTTCCTGCGCGGCGAGGACGTGGTGGTGCTCGGGCTGCCGCGCGGCGGGATGCCGGTGGCCTACGAGGTGGCCCAGGGGCTCGACGCACCGCTGGACGTGCTGGTGGTGCGCAAGCTGGGCGTGCCCTGGCAGCCGGAACTGGGCTTCGGCGCCATCGGGGAGCACGGGGTACGTGTCCTCAACGACGATGTGCTCGACCGGACCGGACTCAGTCCCGCCGAGCAGTACAGGGTGGAACAGGCCGAGCGGGCCGAACTCGACCGCCGTGTGCTGCGCTACCGCGCCGACGGCAGGCCCTTTCCGGTGGAGGGACGGACCGTGGTGATCGTGGACGACGGGCTGGCCACCGGCGCCACCGCCGAGGCCGCCTGTCAGGTCGTATGGCGCCAGGGCGCGGCCCGCATCGTGCTCGCGGTGCCCGTGGGGCCGGCGTCTACGGTCGCGCACCTGCGGAAGGTCGCCGACGACGTGGTCTGCCTGCAGTCCCTCCACTTCCTCGGCGCGGTCGGTGCCTGGTACCACGACTTCACCCAGACTTCCGACGCCGAGGTGACTGCGCTGCTCGCCCGGGCCGCCCGCCCCGCCTCGGCCACCCCGCCCCAAGTCGCCTCGCACCGACTGCCGAACCGGGAAGTCCAGGTACCGGCCATCGGTGTGCGGCTGGGCGGACGGCTCGTGCTCCCCGACTCCGCCCCGGCGATGGTGGCATTCGCGCACGGCAGCGGCAGCAGCCGGCACAGCCCTCGCAACCGCTACGTCGCCGATGTCCTCAACCGGGCCGGTCTGGGCACACTGCTGCTCGACCTGCTCACCGAGGATGAGGAGCGCGACCGCGCCAACGTCTTCGACATCGTCCTGCTCGCCCGGCGCCTGCACGCCGCCGCTGTCTGGCTGCGTCACGAAACCGCCCTGCCCGTGGGCTACTTCGGCGCCAGCACCGGCGCGGCCGCAGCGCTGGAGGCAGCCGCCGCGCCGGACGCCGGTATCCACGCGATCGTCTGCCGTGGCGGCCGCCCCGACCTGGCCACGCCCACGGCCCTGGAGCAGGTACGCGCCCCGACCCTCCTCATCGTCGGCAGCCGCGACACCCGGGTACTCAGCCTCAACCGGCTCGCTGCCGACCGGCTGCACTGCGAGCACCGGCTCGCCGTCGTCCCCGGCGCCACACACCTCTTCACCGAGCCCGGCACCCTGACCGCCGCCGCCCAACTGGCCTGCGACTGGTTCACCACCCACCTCTCCCGCCCGATACCCGAGGTGCCCCGCAACCGATCGGCATGACCATGTCCGAGTCGACGCGCACGCGAACCTGCCCGGTCGTCGCGCTGTGCCGGGATTGCTCCTGGTCTTGGCGGCGCTCCGCAGGTCGTTGCCGCCAGTCCGGCGGCCGTCTTCCCGTTGATCGGGGCGTGCGTCCCTGAGGGCAAGGAAATCTGGTGCACCCGCGCCGAAGAGCAAGCGAAACCTCGGCGATACCCCCGCTACTCCGAGGTGTCACGGCGGGATTCGGCCACGGCTCGCAGCACGTCGATGAGTGCCGCCACTGTCGGCCGGCGCTCCGCGGAGGAGCGGAACACCACGACGATGTGCCGCTCGATCGTCTCGCGCAGCCGCACCACGTCGAAGCGCGAGGCGCGCAGTCTGAGCATCAGATCCGTCACCGTGCTCACCCCGATGCCCGCCTCGACCAGCGCCAGGGTGGCCGCGGTGTCGATCACCTCGTGCCGTACGTCGGGCTCGACGCCCGCCCGCCGGCAGGCGGTGCGCACGGCGCGGCCGTAGTAGCTGTCGGCCCACGGCAGGATCCAGCGCAGGTGCTGGGTGTCGGTCAGGGAGATCTCTTCGACGCCGTCCATCGAACCGGTGGGCACGGCGAGGGAGAACCGCTCCCGGTACAGCTGCGTCACCCGCAGGGCGGGGTCTTGGGGGATGGGTACGTCGGGGTAGTCCAGGCCGAGCGCCAGGTCCACTGCGCCGGAGGCGACCGTCGTACACCTCGTCCACGTCCATGTCGCGGCTGTGCACGTCGAGCCCGGGATGGGTCTCGTGGACGCGTCGCAGGGCGAGCGGCAGGATCTCGGCGGCGGCCGTGGCGAACAGGCCGACCCGCAGCACTCCGGAGACCTCGCCCCGGCTGCGCTCCAGTGCCTCCACGGCTTCGGCCTCCGTGGACAGGATCCGCTCGGCGTGCCGGGCCGGCGTCCTCCCGGCGCCGGTCAGCTCGACCCGCCGGCCCACCCGCCGCAGCAGTTCCATGCCGGTGGCCTTCTCCAGTGCGGCGATCTGCTGGGAGACCCCGCCAGGGGTGTAGCCGAGGGCCTGGGCCACCGCGGTGATGGTGCCGCGCCGGGTCAGCTCGACGTCTGCGCCGGGGAGTTCGAACGGACGGGCGTGACGGATGCGCTCAACCGCTACCGGAACATGGACCGCGACTGGGAGGATCTCGCCGTCTTCGGCGGAGCCCCCGTGATCCGGCCTGCCCCTGTGTTCGTCGGCGGCACCTCTGGACGCCTCCACGACGTGGCCGGCCGACGCGATCAAGACGTATCCCGTCATGCTACGGGACTGGTCGTGTCCCCTCTCCTGGACGGTTGCGGCCACTGGATCCGGCAGGAACGCCCCGCCGAGATCGACCGCCTCCTCACGGACCGGCTCGCGGCCCTGCTCTAGGCTTGCGTCCGCCGCCGGTACGACCCGAGGAGTTCAGCCGTGTTCGACCCCGCACTGGAATGCCCGTACCCCGATGGCCGACAGCCGGGCGAGGCCCCTGAGCCGCACGTGCTGCTCGCGCCCGTACTCGGGCTTCTGGGTACGTGGCACGGCCGGGGGCGCGGGGAGTATCCAACGCTGGACAGCGACTTCTCCTACGCCCAGGAGGTCGTCTTCAGTCACGACGGGCGGCCGTTTCTGCGGTACGAGGCGCGGGCGTGGCTGCTGGACGGGGACGGTTCGCCGTTGCGGCCGGCGGCTCGGGAGAGCGGGTGGTGGCGGCTCCAGGCCGACGGGCGGGTGGAGGCGCTGATCACTCAGCCCACCGGCATCGCCGAGATCGCGGTCGGCCGCGCGGACGGGGCCACGGTCGACCTCGCCACGCACCAGGTGGCCCTCACCCCCACCGCCAAGCAGGTCGACGCCACCCGCCGGCAGTACACCCTGACCGACGGCGACACGCTCTCCTTCGTCCATGAACTCGCCGCGGTCGGGCAGCCGTTGCAGCATCACCTGTCGGCGAGCCTGAGCCGCGAGGGGTGACGCGGTCACGCGGTCGGCAACGGCTCCTCGGGGTAGTCGGCGCTCAGCATGACGTCCCGCCATGCGTCCACGGCGGCTCCGAGCGACTCCAGCCGGTCTCGACGACGTCGAAGGCGAGCGTGCCCAACAGCAGCCGCAGGGGCGGTTGTTCGCAGTGGACGGCACGGATGTTCGCCTCGGCCGCGCGGGCGGGCGGAGAGGCCCGACCGGTTGGTGCGGAAGGCGGCCGGTTCGACGATGGTCACCTTGATGCCCAGCGGGGCGCACTCGGCGGCGAGGGAGTCGGAGAGACCCTCCACGGGGAACTTGGTGGCGTGGTGGTAGCCGGTGGCCCCGAACGCGGCAAGGCCGCCCAGCGAGGAGACGTTGACGATGTGTCCGGCTCGGCGGGCGCGCATGCCGGGCAGTACGGCCGGGTGACGTCGACGAGGCCGACGACGTTGGTGTCGAAGAGGGCGCGGATCTCGTCGTCCTCCCCTTCCTCGACGGTCGCGAGGTAGCCGTATCCCGTTGTCCACGAGGACGTCGATGTGGCCGAAGGCCGACTCGGCCTGTGCGACGGCCTTTCGGACCCGGTCGGGGTCGATGACGTCGGGGCAGGTTCAGGGCGCGGTCTCCGTGGGCGGCGACGAGGGCGGTGGAGCAGCCGGTGAGGCACCAGACGGACGTCTGGGGCCAGACATCAGGAACTCCTGTTCCGTTCGTTGTGCGGGGTGGACGGTGTCGGCGGTCAGGCTGCCCAGCAGGGCGAGGGCCTGTTCCGAGGTGCTGCCGGAGGCCGCCCGGTAGACGACCAGTTGCTGGCCCGGGGCACTGTTGATGGTCAACGACTCGTAGTCCAGGGTCAGTTCGCCGACCAGGGGGTGTCGGAAGCGTTTGGTCTCGTGGGTCTTCTGGCGGATGTCGTGGCGGGCCCACAGACGGCGGAACTCGGGGCTTTTCAGGGACAGTTCGCCCACGGTGCGGATCAGGTCGGGGTCGTCGTGGTCGGTGCCCGCCGCCGAGCGGAGGCCGCCCACGGTGTTGACCGCCACCCGTTTCCAGTCCGGGTAGAACTCGCGGGCGTCCGGGTCGAGGAACACCAGCCGCATGAGGTCGTCGCTGTAGGTGTGACCGGCGAACAGGGCGCGCCCCAGGGCGTTGTGGGCCAGCACGGTCATACAGCGTCCCAGGACCACGGCCGGCGTGCGGTGCCAGTCCGCCATCATCCGCAGCAGCACCGGACTGACCTGTTGGGGGCGCCCGCGCGCACCCGTACGTTCCGGGACCGGGCGGGCCAGCAGGTGCAGATGGCCGGCCGCTTCCGGGTCCAGGAGCAGGGCGCGGGCGAGCGCGTCGACGACCTGGGCGGAGGGGTGCCGTTCACGGCCCTGCTCCAGCCGTACGTAGTAGTCGGTGCTGACCCCGGCCAGCATCGCGACCTCTTCCCGGCGCAGGCCCGCCACCCGGCGGCGGCCGGTCACGGGCAGTCCCGAGTCCTCGGGGTGCACCAGGGAGCGCCGGGCACGCAGGTAGTCGCCGAGCGGGTTCGTGCTGTCCATGCCCTCAACCCTAGGCAGGGGTGAGCCGGGGACGGGAGTGCGGAAGGTGGCCGTGGAACTCCTACGATCCGCTCTCCTCGGAGAGCGGCGGCCTGGTCACCACGGCGTGATCACCGCAGGGTCGAAGCCATGACTTCCGAACGTGTCACCGACAACACCGCACTGCCCACCGTCGACACCAACAGCACCCCACTGCCCAGCACCGATACCGGCCGCCCCTCCCGGCCCCTGACCGGCCGGGTCGCCGTCGTCACCGGCGCCTCCAGCGGCATCGGCGCGGCCACCGCCCGCCGGCTCGCCGCGGACGGGGCGGCCGTGGCCCTGCTCGGCCGCCGGGAGGACCGTCTGACGGAACTGGCCGAGCAGTTGCGGCCGCAGACCGGCGGGAGCGTGCTGCCCCTCGCCGTCGACCTGACCGACCCCGCCGCCCTCGACACGGCCGCCCACGCCGTCACGTCCGCCCTCGGCCCTGTCGACCTGGTCGTCGCCAATGCCGGAGCCATGCTCGGTGCCCCCTTCGAGGCCGCCCGGGCCGACGAGTGGGACCGCATGATCGACGTCAATCTGCGCGGGCTGCTGCACACCGCGCGCGCTTTCACCGACGACCTGCTCGCCGCCTCGGACCGCGGGCATCCCGCCGACCTGGTCCACGTCGGCTCCGTGGCGGGCCACGCCCTCTACCCCAACTGGTCGGTGTACTGCGCCACGAAGGCCGCGGTCGCCCACCTGACCCGCAACCTGCGTGCCGAGCTCGGGCCCCGCGGCGTCCGGGTGAGGAACGTCGAACCGGGTGTCACGGTCACGGAGTTGGGCGCGGACATGCAGGACGACGGCATGCGGACGGCCCTGGACGGCATGCGGGCCGGTCTGCGTCCGCTGGCCGCCGAGGACATCGCAGATGCGATCGCCTTCTCCGTCTCGGCACCGCCCCATGTGAACATCGCCGAGTTGGTGGTCGTGCCGGTCCAACAAGGCTGACGACTCCCCCGGACCGGCAGTTCATGGCCGGAACTCGCCGATGTGTGACCGGAGTTAATCGTTGTTGACCGAGAGTTCAATACGTACCGGCGGTAATACCTTGCTTTACGCGACCTCCACCCCGTAGACCTTGCCTCACCAAATGCCAAAACTCTGGGGGGAGTTGGCACATGCAAGGCACGGTTGACGGGTTCCGCTACGGCGCGGTGACCCCGGTGGCGGCCTATCTGATGGCCTGTCTGGGTGGGGCTCTGGGACTGCGCTGCATCGTCCGGTCCCTGATCAACAAGGATTCCTGGAAGCCGGGTTGGCTGGCGCTCGGCGCCGCGTCGATCGGCTGCGGCATCTGGACGATGCACTTCGTCGCCATGCTCGGCTTCCAGGTCAAGCAGAGCGGGATCCGTTACAGCGCGTCCCTCACCCTGCTCAGTCTCGCCGTGGCGATCCTGGTCGTCGGCATCGGTGTGTTCATCGTCGGCTACCGGGGTGCCGGAACGTTCACTCTGGGCGTCGCCGGCGTGATCACCGGCCTCGGGGTCGCCGCGATGCACTACCTCGGGATGGCGGCGATGAAGGTGAACGGTGACATCCAGTACGACACCCTCACCGTCCTCCTGTCGGTGGTGATCGCGATCGTCGCCGCGACCGCCGCGCTGTGGGCGGCGGTCACCGTACGGGGCTTCCTGACGAGTCTCGGAGCCAGCCTGGTCATGGGCGTGGCGGTGTCCGGCATGCACTACACGGCGATGGCCGCCGTCAGCGTCCATGTGCACGGCTCGGGCAACACGGCCTGGGCGGGCGACTCGCCCACCTCCCTGCTGCTGCCCATGCTCCTGGGACCGGCGGTCTTCCTGCTGCTGGCCGGCGTCGTGGTCATGTTCGACCCGCTCCTGGTGCTCGGCGACGGCGAGTGGAACCAGGCGGCGGCGAACCGGCGGGCCCGCACGGCCCAGGGAACCGAGGACCCGGCAGCGCGCCCCGCCGGCACGATCTTCACGGGCCCGGTCCGCACCGCGCGCTCACGACAGGACCCCTCCCCGCAGTGGGCGCCGCCGCCCGGCACCCGGGAGTGGTGAAGGGGTACCTGACTCAAGGCGTACGTCGTGTTCAGTTCGGCGCCCCCGGCGGCACCCTCGGCAGCGGGTCGAGCCGGACCGAGCCGGGATCGCTCAGAAAGCCGTTGATCAGGTCCGCCGCCTCCCGCTGCCCGTCGTGGTTGCCCTGCCTCAGTTCCGTGGCGAACCGGCGCAGGGCGCTGCGCAGGGCCGTACGGACGGCGGCGTGCGGGGTGCCGTCCTCCAGAACGGTCAGCAGGTGGTTCAGCAGCGCCCAGGCAGCCGTGTACTGAACCGCCACACCGCCCGGCAGGTCGGCCGGAACCGGGTCGGTGCGGCGCCAGGTCGCGGTCAGCAGGGTGTCGACCACCTCGGTGACACCGGGCGCACCGGGATCGACGGCGTGCTGCCAGGCCATACGGTTGAGACGGGCCGGTTCCAGGAGCTGTTCGGTCACCAGCGTGACGGCGACCCGGACCGCGTTGAAGGGGTCGAAGAGCCGCCCGGCGTCGGTGTCGAGGTACTGGTCGGTGCGCGCGTAGCGGATGGCGGGCGGCGTGAGGCTGCTCAACACGGCTTCCGGCAGGGCGAGGTGCTCCGCACGCAGGAGCTGGGCCAGGCCGGTCAGGGCGTTGCGCTGGGTGGCCGCGTCGACGGGCTCGACGCCTCGGCCCTCGTCGCCCGCGAGGCCGTAGGCGTAACGGACCCCGCCGACCAGTCGGGCCACGGCGGTCACCTCGTGCCGGTGCAGGAGGTGCAGCAGCGCGAGCCGCTCCTCCAGTTCGCCTGTCTGCCGCTCGGGCGGGAGGACTCCGCGCGAGAACCCGCCCAGTGCGATGCGCCGGGCTTCCAGCATCGTCTCCAGCGCCTGCCGCGCGTCCCCGCCCGTCACCCAGGTCACGGCGTCCGCGTGGGCCGCGTGCGGGCCCTGCGCGTCCTCGTCGGAGACGAAGTGCAGGCCCGCGCCGGTGGCCTCGCCGCGCAGTTGGGCGAGCGCGCTGTCCTCGTCGGCGAAGTGCCCGTATGTATGGGCGACGAGGAAGTGGTCCCAGGGCCCGAGACCCGTGCTGTACGCGGCGGAGAGATCGATGGCGCCCTCGTCGGTGACATGGATGCGGGCGTGGGGGTAGTCCATGACGGACGGCTTCGGGTGGGTCGTACTGGCGAAGTTGTGCATGAAGCCGAGGGCGTGGCCGATCTCGTGGGCGGCCAGGTGGCGCAGCCGGGCGAGGACCAACTCCTCGACAGCGGCGAGCCGTTCGGCCTCGTCGGGGCGGCCGTAGGGGGCCAGCAGGGCCTCGCCGAGGGCACGGACCTGCTCGACGCGCTGGGAGCCCAGGCGGACCCGGGCATGCAGGATCTCGCCGGTGCGCGGGTCGGTCAGGCCCTGCCCGAGGGACCAGCCGCGGCCCGCACGGTGCACCCACACCACGCCGTTGACGCCCACCTCGTACGGGTCGAAGGCGTCGCCGCCGGCCTCGACCCGGTAGGCGTCCGGCAGGCCGATCAGCGCGAAGGCCTCCTGCCACCAGTTGCCGCCCTCGATCACCGCCGAGCGGAAGGGTTCCGGGATCGCCGGGTCGACCTGGAACACGATCGGTGTGCCGTCCGGGCCGACACGGAAGCGCGGCTGCACCTTCACCTGCGTGTCGCGCACACCGACGTGGCCGTGGTCGGCGTAACCGACGCCGAAGCCACCGGAGTTGGGGTGGAAGCGCCGCACCGGCATCGGGTCGGCGGGCAGGCGGACCAGGTTGAGCTGCTGGACGACGGTGAGGGCACGCGGGTCGGCGGCCACCGCGCGAACCGCCGCACCTCGGCCCGGTCCACCGAAGGTGAGCAGCGCGGGCAGCCGGGTGGCGGCAGGCCCGGTACGGCTGTCGGCGACCAACGGCAGACTGCGGGCCTCGTCGACCGCGTACTCCCCCTGCCCCTTCTCGCGCAGATGCTCGGCCACCCGATCGTGATCGGCCAGCACGAGCCCGGTGGCGTCCACAACCACCGCGCCGTCCTCCTCGCGCAGCACCGGCCCGCTCCACACCACGGAGAGCGGGAAGGACTCCGCACCGGCGCGTACGGCGGCAGGGTCACCGGACGTCAGGAAGTGCTTGTTCCGCACGACGAACAGCACCCGGTCACCGACCCGCCGGAACTCCGCGAGCCGCGCCTTGCCCGCCCTCCCCCGGTCCAGCCACAACTCACTGGAACCCAGGCCCTGGGAGAGCGAGAGGGTCAGCAGGAAGGGCTCGTCGAAGTGGCGGATCCCCAACAGGAGCCGGTCGCCGGGGTGGTCCGGATCGCTGACGAGGTCGATGAAGTCGGCGGGCATGCGGGGCCTTTCGGGAGAGCGGTGCTCGGTCATGAATTTCGGGAACATCTGCCGGGCCGTATGGAACACCGCCTTGGAGCAGTCCACCCCCTGCAGGGTGGAGGAAGTCAACGTTGTTACGGTGCACCGGTGTCTGACTCCTCACGCGATACCGCCGAAGGCGCCGGCTGGGGCTCTGCGGAACCCGGCGAGTACAAGCAGCTGATGCCCGCCAAGGTCGAGAAGCTCTCCTGGTTCAACCCGAAGACGCTGTGGGCCGCCCGCAACGGTGTGTTGTCCTCCTGGTTCGGGGACCCGACCGGCCACACCCGAAGCCGATGGGTGGCACAACGAGAGGCGGCCGGCGCCCCGGCCGACAAGGTGATCCGGCGCGACGATCCGGGCCGCTTCTCCTTCATGGTCATCGGCGACACCGGCGAGGGCGACGACTCCCAATACGCCGTGGTGCCGGGCTTTCTGAAGATCGGTCAGGGTACCGACTTCGCCGTCGTCACCAGCGACGTCATCTATCCGGTGGGCAGCGCGGACGACTACGGCACGAAGTTCTTCCGGCCCTACCAGGACTACCCGGCGCCGATATACGCGATACCGGGCAACCATGACTGGTACGAGGATCTCGGCGCGTTCATGCGCGTCTTCTGCGGGGACACACCGCCGCTGCCTCCCGGGCCGAGGCCGCGCCCCCTCACCGGGGCCTGGTGGAGGTCGCTCCTGTGGCACCGGCCGCGTCCGACGGACGGTCAGCACCTGGACGAGGTACGGAAGTTGAGGTCGTCCTCGGCCCAACAGGCCGTCCAGCCCGGCCCCTACTGGGCGATCGACGCCGGACCGCTGCGTCTCATAGGCATCGACACCGGCCTGCTCGGCACCATCGACGCGGAACAGGGCGCCTGGCTGCGCGAGGTGTCCAAGGGCCCCCGCCCGAAGATCCTGCTCACCGGCTCGCCCCTGTACGTGGACGGCGAACACCATCCCTGCACGATCGAAGGGGACGGCGGCACGGTCGACGAGATAGTCCGCGACCCAGAGCACCACTACGTGGCGTCGATAGGCGGCGACATCCACAACTACCAGCGCTATCCGGTCCAGGTGGACGGTCGCACGATCCAGTACGTCGTCTCGGGCGGCGGCGGGGCCTTCATGCACGCCACTCACACCATCCCTCGCGTCGACATCGCGAACGTCACGGAGAAGGACTTCCGCTGCTATCCGCTGCGCGGTGACTCTCTCGCCTTCTACAGCCGTCTGTACGGCCGCCGGTTGCACCTGCCCCGCTTCTTCACCCTCACCGAGGCCGAAGCCATGGCGGTCATCGCCGAGCGCCTGGGCATCCAGCCGACCCGCGCCCCGGGCGGTCCGGTGCGCGTGACCCGTCGCGTCCGCCTGGTCGCCAGTCTGCTGGGCGCCGGCGGGCGCCCCGACCGCACCTCCCGCTTCCGCCTCCCGGTGCGCAAGATCTACACGCAGTTGTTCTCGCCGGGCTCGGCGACCTACAGCCCGCCGTTCTTCAAGCAGTTCCTGCGCCTGGACGTCACTCCGGAGGCGGTCCGGCTGCGCTGTTTCGCGGCCACCGGCAACCGTGCTCAGGAGATCGAGCCGCCGGTCGAGGACGAGGTGACGATTCCGCTCGCCTGAGATGACCTGATCGTGACCTGAGCAGGGGGAACAGTTCCCGCGACGACCGGGTTGGCACTGCCGTACTACTTGATACGTCAAGCAATCACGGAGGAGCCCGTGCCGCCCACCTCACGCCCCTTGCGCAAGCTCGGCTTCCTGACCATCGGCCTGTTCGACGAGTCGGACCCGCGGCGCGGCCATGAGTCCACGCTGGAGATCATCGAGCTGGGCGAGCGGCTCGGCTTCGACAGCGCGTGGCTGCGCCACCGGCATCTGCAGTACGGCATCTCGTCCCCCGTGGCGGTCATGGCGGCCGCCTCGCAGCGCACCAGCCGTATCGAGCTCGGCACGGCGGTCATCCCGCTGGGCTGGGAGAACCCGCTGCGGCTGGCCGAGGACCTGGCGACGGTCGACATCCTGTCCGGGGGCCGGATCAACCCGGGGGTGAGCGTCGGCCCGCCGATGCACTTCGACCAGGTCAAGGAGGCGCTGTATCCGGACACGGCGGATGCCGAGGACTTCTCGTACGAGCGGGTGCGCCGGCTGCTGGACTTCGTGCGGGGCAGGAGCGCCACGGACTTCAGCGGCATCGAGGGCTTCGAGGTGTTCTCCGACCGTGTGCAGCCGCACTCCCCTGGGCTGGGCCGTCGTCTCTGGTACGGCGGCGGGAGCCTCGGCTCGGCGCGTTGGGCGGGTGAGCACGGGATGAACTTCCTGACCAGCAGTGTCGTCAAGGCGGAGGGCGCGGACGGGCCGGAGTTCGATTTCGCGGAGATCCAGCTGTCCCACATCCGCGCCTTCCGCGAGCGGCACCCCGACGGCGACAGTGCCCGGGTCTCGCAGGGCCTGGTCGTCATCCCCACCGACTCGGCCTCGTCGGAGCAGCGCGCGAAGTACGAGGCGTACGCGGCCACGCGCACTCCTCGGACGACGTCCCCGCAGGGCCCGGCGCGACTGCTGTTCGCGCCGGACATCGTCGGCACCTCGGAGGAGATCGCCGAACGGCTGCATGCGCACGCCGCGTTCCGTGAGGTGGACGAGGTGGCGTTCGCGCTGCCGTTCACCTTCGAGCACGAGGACTATGTGCAGATCCTGACCGACGTGGCGACGAAGCTGGGCCCGGCGCTGGGCTGGCAGCCCGCCGTCTGAGGGTCACCAGCGCCCGGGTTCGGTCCCGGTGACCGGCTCCGACGGCTTGCCGTCGACTCCCACCGGCACGTCCCCCGTGAGCATCACCCGGTGCATGATCCGGGGGAAGGAGAGGTGGCTGTTGTCGCTGGGGGCGAGGTGGATGGTGGCCCGGTTGTCCCAGAAGGCGACGCTGCCGGGCTCCCAGCGGAAGCGGACCGTGTACTCGGGCCGCACGGCCTGTTCCAGCAGCATGTCGAGGAGGGCCCGGCTCTCCGGCCGGGACACGTCGACGATCTGCTCCAGGTAGTAGCCGTTGACGAACAGCACCCGTTCCCCCGTCTCCGGGTGCACACGCACCAGCGGATGCACGGAGGCGACCTGATGGTCCAGCAGGTGCCGCAGGTACGCGTCGTCGCCCGGCCTCGGCTGGTAGCCGACCCCCAGGCGGTGCTCGGCCCGCAGCCCGTCGACGAACTCCCGCACCGGGGCGGAGAGTCCGGTGTACGCGGCCACCAGGTTGGACCAGGTGGTGTCGCCGCCGTACGGCGGTACGGTCTCGGCGCGCAGGATGGTCGCGGCCGGCGGGTCGATGCGGGCGCCGTGGTCGCAGTGCCAGCCGCGCAGCAGGGTGTGGCGGCGGCGCTGCAGCCACTCGTCGTGCTCCATGCCGAACTTCCCGCCCAGCTCCAGCCGGTCGGCGGTGGTCTCCACCTCGGGGAAGTCCGCCGGTGAGGCGCTCCCCCGCTTGCGCAGCACGACGGGCTCGCCGAACCGGCGCGCGAACGCCACATGCCCGGCGTGGTCGAGCCGCTGCCCGCGGAAGAACACCACCTTCCAGCGCAGCACCGCCGCCCGGATCACGGCGACCACGGCGTCGTCGAGGTCGCCGGCCAGGTCGACGCCGGTGATCTCGGCCCCGATGTGCCCGGCGACCGGCCTGACCTCGACACCGGAGCCCTCTTCCATCGCCGCGTCCCACTCCGTCGTCATACACACTCCGTCACTCGCGTGCACCGGCTCCGGTCTTCGCACGGGCAGTCGGGAGCCGCTTCCAGGGAGATCGTGACAGCGTTCGCGGGACGTGGCGACAGGGCCTCGTACAGGTCGCGCCCGGGGCGTACGCACGGGCTTCGGCGCGGTACGGCGGTGAAGGGGCCCGCCGGGAGTGTTCCATGCCGCCTTGTTCCGCACGACCGGTGAGGTATCCGCGTCTCGCGCCCGCTCCAGGGCGACCAGGGCGGTCGCGTCGCCGTGCACCCACAACGCCACCAACTCGACCGCCCTGGCCCTGACCTGTGGGTCCGGATCGTCGTGCAGGATCCGGATCGCACGCGGCAGGATCACCGTACGGCTGGGACGGCAGGCGTCCGCGTCCGACTTGCAGCGGTCGCAGGACAGGGCGTGCAGCGCGGCCACGCGCACCCGGGCATCGGGGTCCTCGATCATGGCGACCAGGTCGCCCACCGCCTCCGGCACGAGCAACTGGTCCAGCAGTCTGCGGCACTCCTCCCGCACCCGCGCGACGGGATGGGAGAGCCCTCGACGGATCTCCGGCACGGCACCCGCGCCACGCCGCATCAGCCCTCGCAAGGCGTCGGGGCGGCGGGGCTCGCGCTGTCCAGCGCGTCGGACCACGGCGCTCGCAAGGGACCTTTCCCCTGCCGTCCCCACCAGCCCGTTTGTTCAGTACTCCCCGGTCCGTGAGGCTGGAGGTACGGCACAGTCGAGGGAAAGGTGCCACCGTGGTCAGCATCCCCACGCACACGCTCAACGACGGCACGCGGCTTCCCGCCGTCGGTCTGGGCACCTGGCCGATGAGCGACGCGGAGGCGGAGCGCACTTCGGCTTCCGGCTCCAGGTCGGCGACGTGCTGAAGTCGTGGTCGATCCCCAGGGGCCCCTCCGGCGATCGGCACGAGGGACCACGGCACCTACGAGCCGCTGAGCCACGACCGGAAGGGGCGGCTCGTCGGCTTCGCCAAGTCCCTGCAGCACAGCATGCGGAGTTCCGGCTCAAGGGCTCCACGCTCCACGGCGAGTACGCGCTCACCCGCTTCCGCGACGGGCAGGACGGCGGCCGCGGGGAGTCCTGGCTGCTGGTCAAGGCGGGCGGGGCACGGGACGCCGGATCCGCGTCGGGCCCGCTCGGTGACAAGCGGTCGTACGCTCGCCCAGGTCGCCCAGGTCGCCCAGGTCGCCCCGGGCGACGGCGGACGGGGGTGAGGGGCGGTCGGGCGGCAGGAACTCGCCTTTCCCTGGGCCGGATTGGCGCGTTCCGGCCCCAACAGGGCTTCCGGGCCTCTATGTTCACGGCGGTACTCGATCTTCGCCCGTCGTCCCGGAAGGCCACTCACGCATGCGCACCACGCTTCGCACCGCCGTCGTCGGCGCGATCGTCACCGGCACCGTCCTGACGGGTGGCACCGCCGGTGCCACTCCGCCCGGGCCGGGGGTGACCGGCAAGCTGATCAGCACGACCACCATCGGGGACACCGACTACGTCCTGCGGGAGATCACCGTCCCGCCGGGCCAGAGCACCGGCTGGCACTACCACGACGGTCCGGTCTACGGCTTCGTCCAGCAGGGCACCCTGAGTCACTACCACTCCGACTGCAAGGAGGACGGCGTCTACCCGACGGGCACCACGGTCCACGAGCCGGGCGGTCCGAGCGACGTCCATCTCGGGCGCAACGAGGGCGACGCCCCCCTGGTCCTCGACGTGCTGTACATCCTCCCGCACGGCAAGCCGTACTCGGAGGACGTCCCGAACCCGGGTTGCTCCTTCCAGTGATCACATCGGCGGGGGCAGCGGCTGTTCGGCCCAGATCGTCTTGCCGCGGGCCGTCTGGCGGCTGCCCCAGCGCTGGGTGAGCTGGGCGACCAGCAGCAGTCCGCGGCCGCCCTCGTCGAAGGCGTGCGCCCGGCGCAGATGCGGTGAGGTGGAACTGCCGTCGGAGACCTCGCAGATGAGGGTGCGGTCGCGGATCAGCCGGAGCCGGACGGGCGGTGCGCCGTAGCGGATGGCGTTGGTGACCAGTTCGCTGACGACCAGTTCGGTGACGAACGCGGCCTCGTCCAGGCCCCAGGCGCTCAACTGCTCGGTGGCGGCCTGCCGGGCGGCGGCCACGCGTTCGGGGTCGGGGGTGATGTCCCAGGTGGCGACCTGGTCGGCGCCCAGCGCGCGGGTGCGGGTCAGCAGCAGGGCCACGTCGTCGCTGGGTTCCTCCGGCAGTACGGCCTTCAGGACCGTGTCGCACAGGGTGTCGAGGGTGTCCGTGGGTGCGGTCAGGGCGCGGCACAGTTCGGCGGTGGCGTGGTCGACGTCCCGGTCGCGGTCCTCGATGAGGCCGTCCGTGTAGAGGGCGAGCACGGAACCCTCGGGCAGTTCGATCTCCGTCGCCTCGAAGGGCAGGCCGCCGACGCCGAGCGGCGGTCCGGCCGTCATGGGTACGAGGTTCGCGGTGCCGTCGGGCAGCAGGAGGGCTGGGGGCGGATGGCCGGCGGCGGCGAAGGTGAGGCGGCGCGAGACGGGGTCGTAGACGGCGTAGAGGCAGGTGGCGCCGAGCTCCGCCGCCTCGTCGTCCCGGTCGTCCGAGGCGAGATGGATGACCAGGTCGTCGAGGTGGGTGAGGAGTTCGTCCGGGGGGAGGTCCACGTCCGCGAGGGTGCGGACGGCCGTGCAGAGGCGGCCCATGGTCGCCGAGGAGGGGATGCCGTGTCCGACCACGTCGCCGACGACCAGGGCGACGCGGCTGCCGGACAGCGGGATCACGTCGAACCAGTCGCCGCCGATGCCGACCGGTGAACCGCAGGGCAGATAGCGGTGGGCCACCTCGACCGCGGCCTGTCCGGGCAGTCCGCGCGGCAGCAGGCTGTTCTGCAGGGCCAGCGCGGTCGTGCGCTCCCGGGCGAAGCGACGGGCGTTGTCGATGCAGACGGCGGCCCGGCTGGCGAGTTCCTCGCCGAGGACGGCGTCGTCGTCCCCGTAGTCGTCCGGATTGGCGATACGGACGCAGACCACCACGCCGAGCGTGGTGCCGCGGGCCCGTAGCGGCACCGCGAGCATCGAGTGGACGCCCTTGCGGCGCGCACGGCCCGCCGGGGCTCGCGCGTTGCGCTCGGCCACCCACCGCACGAAGTCCGGCTCGCCCGCCTGGCTCAGCACGGCCCGTCCGCTCAGCAGAGCCTTCGCGGGCGGCGAGAACGAGGGGTAGACGTCCGCGTCGCCCACGTGCACGGCCGCCTCGGGTGTGCCCTCGGACACGGAGCCGTGGGCGATGCGGCGCAGCACGACGTCCGCCTCCAGCGGCGCGGACCGTTCCTCCGCGCCGAGGACCCAGTCGAGGAGGTCGACGCTGGCGAAGTCGGCGTAGCGGGGCACCAGGAGTCCGATCAGCTCCTCGGTGGTGCGGACCACGTCCAGGGTGGTACCGATGGAGGCCGCCGCCTCGTTGAGGAGGGCCAGGCGCTCGCGGGCCCAGTACTGCTCGGTGCTGTCGAACGCCGCCAGGGCGACCGCGGTCACCTCGCCCGAGCCGTCCCGCAGGGGCCACATCTCCGTGGTCCAGGCATGGTCGCGGTTCAGGGCGGGGGCACCTGCGTAGCTCTCGTAGCGGGCGGGCCGGCCCGTCTCGGCGACCTGGCGCAGATTGGCCAGGAAGCCGCGGCTGTGCTCGGCGTCCTCCACGGTGTCCGGAAAGTGCCGGCCGAGCAGGGTCTCCTCGGACACGCCCATGACCCGGCAGGCGACACCGTTGAGACGCAGATACTGCTGGCGGGTGTCGAAGACGGACATCGACATGGAGGCCTGCTGGAAGGCCTCGCCGCCGAGGGCGGTCCTGGGGTCGCGGGGCGGCTCGGCGGTGATCACGTATCCGCCGGGTTCGCCGTCCTCGCCCTGTACGGCACATGCCCTGAGCGTGAGCGCGGCAGTGGAGCCGTCGCGGTGGCGCAGCACGACGGTGCCGCTCAATGCCGCCACGGCCTCGGCCGGCGGGTGTTCGGCGAGCAGGTCCCGTGCCGGCCGTCCCACGGCCTCCTCGGCCGGGTATCCCGTCAGCTGCCGGGCACCCTCGCTCCACCCCGTGACCATGCCCCGGGCATCCACGATCGCCACAGCGGAGGCCTGCTCCATATCTCACAGGATGGTGCTTTTGTCGTACTGGTTCAACCGAAACGGAGGCCCGGCAGGGCCCCCCGTTTCGCGACGGTCACTTCTGTTGGGCGGCGCGCAGGGCGTCGAGGGCCCGGTCGGCGTGGGTGTTCATGCGCAGTTCGCTGCGGACGACCTCCAGGACCGTGCGGTCCTGCGCTATCACGAAGGTGACCCGCTTGGTGGGCGCCAGACTGAAGCCGCGCTTCACGCCGAACCGCTCACGCACCGCACCGTCGGCGTCCGACAGCAGGGGCATGCCGAGCGTGTGCTTGCCCGCGAACTCCTGCTGCCGCTCGACGGTGTCGCCGCTGATGCCCACAGGCCGGGCGCCGACGGCGGCGAACTCGGCGGCCAGGTCACGGAAGTGGCAGGCCTCCGCGGTGCAGCCGGCGGTCAGGGCGGCCGGGTAGAAGAACAGCACGATCGGCCCGTCGGCCAGCAGCTCGGTCAGCCTGCGGGGCGTGCCGGTCTCGTCCTGCAGTTCGAAGTCGTCAACCTTGTCCCCGACGTCCAGTTTCTCGCTCATGCCTGTGCCTCCCCATTCTTTGCCACACTGCGGGCCCACAGAACGAGGGGCAGCTGCAGCGGCAGTCGTCCGATGGCCGCTGCCTTCAGTGGCGCGGGCCGGTTCCGCCAGTCGACGGCCATCTTGACGTTGGCGGGGAACACGCCGACGAAGAAGGCGGCCGCGCCGAGGGCCGCGACCTTGCGGGTACGCGGCACCGCGACCCCGGCCGCGAGCGCCAGCTCGGCGACCCCGCTCGCGTACGTCCACGTCCTGGGCGCACCCGGCAACGCACGCGGAACGATCGCGTCGAACTGGCGTGGTGAGGCGAAATGAGCGACGCCCGCGGTGGCCAACAGGCCGGCGAGCAACAGGGGCGAGCGTTCGGACCGTGGCACGGTTCCTCCTCCGATGACCTGCCGGGAGATGTTACCGGTAGGTAGAGGCGGGCTGGACGGCGGATGCCCCGGAGGGCCTCGAGCTGGCCCGAAAGGGACGCCATGGGTTTGTTCTAGGCCCGGCGGTTGTGGGTGCCCGGCGTGTAGCCGAAGGAGCGGCGGAAGACATCGATGAAGGCGCTGCTGGAGGACCAGCCGCAGCGGTGGGCGACCGCGGTGACCGGGGTGTCGTCGGCCAGTAGGCGCAGTGCGTGGTAGAGGCGGGACTGGGTGCGCCACTGCGGGAAGGTCATGCCGAACTCGGTGCGGAAGAGGCGGCTGAGGGTGCGTTCGCCGGCGCCCGTCGCGGCGCCGAGGCCGGCGAGGGTGTGGGGGTCGGCCGGGTGGGCGTGGACGAGTGCGCACACGGCGGCCAGGCGTGGGTCGGCCGGGGTGGGCAGACGCATCGGCTGCTGGGGCGAGGCGCGCAGCTGGTCGCGCAGGACGGCGAGGAGGCGGCGGCGTTGCGGGGTGTCGTGGTCGGGGTCGCGGGTGTGGGCGAGGATCAGTTCGCGCAGGAGGGGGCTGACCGCGAGGACGGTCGGCGCGTCCAGGGCGAGGGGGTTGTCGTCGGCGGGCAGCCCTACCAGGTGCAGGTCGAGGTGGCCGTGGGCGCGGTGGGCGTGGGCGGTCCCGGCGGGGACCCAGAGGGCGCGGGTTCCCGGCGCGAACCAGGTGCCGGCGTCGGTCGTGACGGCGAGGACACCGGAGCCGGCGTAGACGATCTGGTGCTCGTCGTGCCGGTGCGCGTCGATGATCTCCCCGGCCGCCAGGCTGCGGGCGTGGGTGGGGGCTTTCGGCGTGTGCCGGATGCCCGACGCCGGCCCGGTCACTGGTGCGTGGCGGATGTTCGACACAATCAGGCAGATTATCGGAAGCACGCCGGAGCCGCCCCCGCGACGATCGCAGGGTGTCCACCCACCACGACCGACCCATCGCCCTGCTGTCCCTCGGGCACGCCTGCGTGGACGTGTACCAGGGCTCCGTCGCCGCGCTCGTGCCGTTCTTCGTCTCGCAGCGCGCCTACTCGTACGCCGCCGCCTCGGGCATCGTCCTGGCGGCCTCACTGCTGTCCTCGGTGGTACAGCCGCTGTTCGGGGCACTCACCGACCGGTGGCCCCTGCCCTGGCTGCTGCCGCTGAGCGCGCTGACCGGCGGCGCCGGGGTGGCCCTGTGCGGGGTCACCGGCTCGTACCCGCTGACCCTCGCGGCGGTCGCGGTCTCCGGCATCGGGGTCGCCGCCTACCATCCGGAGGCCGCGCGGGCCGCCCGCCTCGCGGCGGGCGGCAGCAACACGGCGATGGGCTGGTTCTCCCTCGGCGGCAACCTCGGCTTCGCGACCGCCCCGCTGCTCGTCGCCGCGGTCGTCACCACCGGGGGCCTGCGCGCCTCTCCCCTGCTGGCCGTCCCGGCCGTGATCGGGGCGGCGCTGTGCGCGGCCGCGGTCCGCTCCTCCGGGAGCGGGAGCACATCCGCCGGTACGGCGCCGGCGGTCGGCACCGACGACTGGCCGTCGTTCCTGCGGCTGTCCGGTGCGATCGTGTGCCGCTCGATCGTCTTCGTCGGCCTCAGCGCCTTCGTCGCGCTGTACGTCCGCCAGCGCACGGGCGGCGGGGCGGCGGCCGGCACGGCGGCCCTGTTCGTGCTGTACGGAGGCGGCGCCGTGGGCACGGTGATCGGCGGGCGGCTCGCCGACCGGTACGGGCGGGTGACGGTCGTACGGCGCTCGTACGCCTTCACCGTCTTCGCCGTCGCCGGCGTGGTCCTCGTACCCGGCCCCGCGGTCCATCTCTTCGTCGCGCTCACTTCGGCCGGTCTGTACGTCCCCTTCTCCCTGCACGTCACCCTCGGACAGGACTTCCTGCCCCGGCGGATGGGCACCGCGAGCGGGGTCACGCTGGGCCTGACGGTGAGCGTGGGCGGCCTCGCCGCCCCCGTCGTCGGAGCGCTGGCCGACGCCACGTCCCTGCGGACCGCCCTGGTCCCCCTGATCGCCCTGCCGGCCCTGGGACGACTCGTGTTGTGCGGGCTGCGGGAGCCGGTCCCGGCCGAGCGGGATTCCGTAGGGCCACCCGACCGCCGCCGCCCCCGCACGGCCTCGGGCTGAGAACGGGGTCAGGCGGTGCCGGCCGGTGCGACGGCCTGCTGCTCGCCCTCCTCGTCGATGGCGTAGGCAAGGAAGTCGTCGACCATCCGGTGGAAGAGGGTGGCGAGCTGCCGCAGTTCCTCCGGCGTCCACTCGGACAGGGCGAGCTGCATACCGCGGGCGCCGGCGTCGCGGACACGGTGTATGGCCTGCCGGCCGGCCTCGGTGAGTTCGATGCGCTGGGCCCGGCGGTCGTCGGGGTCGGGGACGCGGGTGACAAAGCCGGACTTCTGCAGCTGCTGCACGGTGCGGGTGACGTGGGACGCCTCCACTCCCAGGCGGGTCGCCAGCTCCCCGGGACGCAGCGGCTCCGAGTCGGCGATCTGCCGCAGCAGCGCCACGGCGGCGCGGTCCAGCGGCACACCGGCCAGCGCCATCAGCCGGTCGTGCTGGCGCGCGCGGGTGCTCAGATAGGTGATGCGGGTGAGCGCGCGCTCGATCTCGATCACTTCGTCCGACGCGGGGACGTCGGGGAGTTCGGCGGGGAGCGGTGGTGTGGACATGCGATCCACTTTACCATATTGTTGCGTAACTCAAGTAATCTACTGCGCGCGTTTCCTCCGCCTACTGCGTTCGTACGACATCGTCGACGACCACGGCCTCCTCCCATGCCGTGCCAGTCATGATCGCCTGACGCCACCGCCGGATGGCCTTGGGCGGCATCCCGACCGCCGGGGCGCCGGACACCCGGTCGCCGGTGCGGCACGCGGCGACGAACCGCCGCTCCCCAGCCACTCGGTGTTCGGCAGCGAGCCGACGGCGACCAGGATCTCGTCGGCCTCGATCACCTCGCCGTCCGCGAGCCGCACCCCACCCCCGGCCACCTCGGCCACGCTGACGCCGCAGCGCAGGTCCACGCCCCGTTCGACAGGGGCACGGGTGAGCAGCGCGCCGACCTAGGTGCCGACGGCGCGGGCGAATCCATCTTTTGCTTGACTCAAGTAATCTAACTGTGCTTGCCTGACGCAAGCAACTCCTTTCGTCCGGACGGGAGCCACGCCCCCGTCCGGGACAGGGGCCGCCTTGAGCGGAGGCCGCCCCGACGCGCCGCGCCCCGCCCCGCCCCCGATACGGGGTGCGACGCGGTCCGGGCCCGGCGCCGGCCATCCCCGGTCGGCGCCGGGCCCGAGGACCCCTGTTCCTCTCCCGCTCCCTGCTCGGTTGTCCGCCGCCCACTCCCCCGGCCGAGCGACGTCCGGCAGCGACCGTGTCCGGACGCGCCCGACCTCCGACACGGAAGGCATGACACACCGATGAAGAACTCCGTACGCGCCGTTCTGGCCGGGGTACTGGCCTTCGGGGCGCTGGGCGCCGCCGTCGGCATCGCCCACCACGACGACTCCGACCACGCCCCGCCCAAGGGCCCGTACGTCGCCCTGGGCGACTCATACACCGCGGGCCCGAAGATCCCGGACCAGAACGGCAGGCCCGCGGGCTGTGACCGCTCCGACCGCAACTATCCCTCGCTGGTCGCGCGCAGCCTGAACCTCGGGGCGGCCGACTTCCACGACGTGAGCTGCAGCGGCGCCACCATCGGTGACCTGTTCTCCGCCCAGGGCACCGACGACGGCGCCAACGGGGCCCAGCTCTCGGCCCTGTCCGACAGGACGCGGCTGGTCACGCTCGGGATCGGCGGCAATGACATCGGGTTCGCGTCGACGGTCGAGCAGTGCGTGCGGCAGGGGGTGGTCTTCTTCGCGCTGGGCGGCGGCAAGCGGGCCGAGGACGACGCCCCGTGCCGTGAGCGCTATGTGGCCGGGGGCACCGACGAGGTGCGGGAGAAGATCCGGGCGGCGGACGAGCAGCTCGCCCATGCCCTGAGCGAGGTCAGGCACAGGGCGCCCCAGGCGCGTGTGTACGTCGTCGGGTACCCGGCGATCCTGCCCGCCAAGAGCTCCGGCTGCGGTCGGGCCATGGGCCTGGCACCCGGCGACGTCGCCTATCTGCACGAGAAGGAGCAGCAGCTCAACACGATGCTGCGGGCGCGCGCGGAAGCGGCGGGGGCCGGCTATGTCGACACGTACACGCCTTCGGTGGGACGTGACGCGTGCTCGGCCCGGACCACGCGCTGGGTCGAGCCGCTGGTGCCCCTCTCCCCCGCCGCGTCGGTCCATCCCAACGAGCGCGGCGAGAAGGGCATGGCCGACGCGGTGCTGAAGGCCATCGGCGCCGCGGACTGACCGTGTCCGCCGCGGGGCGTACCGCGCCTCAGGACCGCGACGCCACCGGTGCCAGCCAGAGGCCGACGATCGCGTCGGCGAGGCCCGTCGCGGCGTCGTCCCAGTTGGGGCGCGGGGTGGGCCGGTTCTCGCCGAGGGCGCGCTCGCGTTCGGCGGGCATCTGCACGATGAGGTGACGGACCATCTCGCTGCGCTCGGCCCGGACCTCGGGGGGCAGGTCGGGCAGGCAGGAGGTGAGTCCGTCGATGATCTGCCGCAGCGACGGGGAGGCGAGGGACTCCTCCATGAGGATCTCGTGGAGGACGGGGTCGGTGATGATCTGCGCGCAGAAGCGGGCGTACCACGTGGGGCCGCCCAGCGTCCCGAGATGCTCCGGGACCGGCCGCACCAGGCAGTCCACCCAGTCGCGTACGTCCGTGGAGTCGCCGACCTCGGCCAGCAGCCGCGCGCGGATCTCCTCGATGGGCGCCGCGTGCTTGCGGACGATGGCGCGGACCAGGTCGGCCTTGGTGCCGAAGTGGTAGCCGACGGCGGTGTTGTTGCCCTGTCCGGCGGCCTCGCTGACCTGACGGTTGGAGACGGCGTTGACGCCGCGCTCGGCGAACAGCCGCTCGGCCGCGGTCAGGATCAGCTCCCGGGTCGCGCTGACCTGCTCCGCCCGTACCGTCCTGCCGGTCATGCTCACCACCGCACCGGGACTTCGCTCAGCCCTCCGACGGTCAGTCCCTCGAGCCGTCGCAGGTCCGCCGCCGACGCGGCGAGTTCCAACGTCGGAAGCCTACGCAACAGCACGTGGAGGACGGTCTGCAGCTGGGCGCGGGCCAGCTCCTGGCCCAGACAGGAGCGGTCTCCGGTGCCGAAGGCCAGATGCGGGTTCGGGCTGCGGTCGAGCCTCATCTCGTCGGGCGTGTCGAAGACCTTCTCGTCCCGGTTGGCGGCCGCGGTGCTGCACAGCACGGTCGTGCCGGACGGCAGGACGTGACCGGCGATCTCGGTCTCCTCGTCGAGGTAGCGGGGCACGCCGATGCCGGGGTCGGGGTCGAAGCGCAGGGCCTCCTCGACCGCGGGGCGCACCAGTGAGGGGTCGGCGAGGAGCCGTTCCCAGCGGTGGCGGTCGGCGAGGAGCAGGGCGACCGTCTTGCCGATCACGTTCGTGGTCGTCTCGTGCCCGGCGACCAGCAGGGCCTGGCCGGTGAAGACCAGCTCACGCTCGGACACGGGGTGACCGTCGGGGTCCCACTCGACGACCAGGTCGCTGAGCAGGTCGGCGCTCGGGGTCTCGCGCTTGGCGTAGACATGGGCGGCCATGTAGTCGACGAAGTCGTCCTGGGCCTGCTCGATCTCGTCCTGCTTGTAGCGGGTGAGGTTGAGCAGGACGTCGGACCAGTCCAGGTCGCCGAGATCGACGGCGAGCGCAGAACCCTCCTGCTCACCGGCACCCCGCCCCACGAACCGGCCGCCTGGAAGCGCTACCGCGGCGGC
>NZ_JBSFHA010000085.1:0-44462 GCF_053596855.1 Streptomyces sp. NPDC001617 | reverse complement strand
CCTCCGCGTCGGTTCCCTTTTCGCACCCAAAACCGCGTACGGAATTACCCACCTCACGGTCTTTCAACTGCGAAAAACCGGGTTGGTCGGATTACTGATGCCGCCCGGGTGGGTGCCGAGGCCCTTGTGGACCTCGAAGAAGCCCTTGACCTCGTCGAGCACGTCGTCGAAGCGGCGGGTCTTGTGGCCGGAGGCCGCCTCGTACGTGTTGCCGTGCATCGGGTCGGTGATCCAGGCGACGGTCGCACCGGAGGCACTGACCTTCTCGACCAGCTCCGGCAGCTTGTCGCGGACCTTGTCGGCGCCCATGCGGACGATGAAGGTCAGCCGGCCCGGCTCGCGGTCCGGGTCGAGGCGCTCGATGTACTGCAGCGCGTCCTCGGCCGTCGTCGTCGGGCCCAGCTTGATGCCGATCGGGTTGCGGATCTTGGACGCGAACTCGATGTGCGCGTGGTCCAGCTGCCGGGTGCGCTCGCCGATCCACACCATGTGCCCGGAGACGTCGTACAGCCTGCCCGTGCGGGAGTCGACCCTGGTCAGGGCGGACTCGTAGTCGAGGAGCAGCGCCTCGTGCGAGGAGTAGAACTCGACCGTCTTGAACTCCTCCGGGTCGGTGCCGCAGGCCCGCATGAAGTTCAGCGCGTTGTCGATCTCCCGCGCGAGCTGCTCGTAGCGCTGGCCGGACGGGGACGACTTCACGAAGTCCTGGTTCCAGGCGTGCACCTGGCGCAGGTCGGCGTAACCGCCGGTGGTGAAGGCGCGCACCAGGTTCAGCGTGGACGCCGAGGCGTGGTACATCCGCTTCAGCCGCTCCGGGTCCGGAATGCGGGCCTCTTCGGTGAAGTCGAAGCCGTTGACGGAGTCACCGCGGTACGTCGGCAGCGTCACGCCGTCGCGGGTCTCGGTCGGCTTGGAGCGCGGCTTGGAGTACTGGCCGGCGATGCGGCCGACCTTCACCACGGGGACGGACGCGGCGTACGTCAGCACGGCGCCCATCTGGAGCAGGGTCTTGAGCTTGTTGCGGATGTGGTCGGCCGACACGGCGTCGAAGGCCTCGGCACAGTCGCCGCCCTGGAGGAGGAACGCCTCTCCCTTGGCGACGGCCGCCATCCGGGCGCGCAGCTGGTCGCACTCGCCCGCGAAGACGAGCGGCGGATACGACTCGAGGTCCGCAACGACTGCGCGCAGAGCCTCGGTGTCGGGGTACTCGGGCTGCTGCGCCGCGGGCAGGTCTCGCCAGGTGTTGCCAGCGCTCGCGCTGGTCTTAGCGTTCACGGTCACCCCGTAAACATTACGGGGTCGTGTCGCCCGATTTTCGCCCGGCTCGACTGGTGAGACAGCGCGATCAGCGGACGGACATGGAGTAGAGTGCCCGCCATGTTCGCGCTTTCGATCCAGAACTGGTGGTGGACCGCTCATCCGGCGGCCCACTGACTGCGCGTACGCAAGACTTCGCGAAGGCCGCCCGAGGGGCGGCCTTCGGCGTTTCCGGGGTCGTTCCTCACCGACATCGATACCGACATCGAGAGCTGAGGAACCATGGACCTGACACACCTGCTCGACGACGACCGTCCGTTCGCCCTGCTCCGCCGTCGCACCCCCGGCCACGACGAGAACACCGTCGAATTGCTCCTCGGCCCGGTCAGAACCCACGACCGCCTTGCCGACCTCCCGGACGAGGGTCTCGCGCTGGTCCCCTACCGCCAGATCCGCGAACGCGGCTTCGACGTCCGGGACGACGGAACTCCGCTCGCGGTGCTGACGCCGGAGGAGACCCACACGCTGTCTCTGGAAGAAGCCCTCGAACAACTCCCCGCACACGAGGTGCGCGTCGAGAACGGCGCCTTCGACGTCGACGACCTGGAGTACGGCGAGATCGTCGGACGCGTGCTGCGCGAGGAGATCGGGCGGGGCGAGGGCGCCAACTTCGTGATCCGGCGGACGTACGAGGGTGAGATCCCGGGATTCGCCCGCAAGGACGCCCTCGCGCTGTTCCGGCGGTTGCTGGAGGGCGAGCGGGGCGCGTACTGGACGTTCGTCGTGCACACCGGGGAGCGGACCCTGGTCGGCGCCAGCCCCGAGGTGCATGTGCGGATGTCCGGCGGCACGGTCGTCATGAACCCGATCAGCGGGACGTACCGCTATCCCGCCGACGGCCCCACCCCCGAGCACCTGCTCGACTTCCTCGCCGACGGCAAGGAGATCGAGGAGCTGTCGATGGTCGTCGACGAGGAGCTCAAGATGATGTGCACGGTCGGTGACATGGGCGGGGCGGTGGTCGGCCCGCGGCTGAAGGAGATGGCCCATCTCGCGCACACCGAGTACGAGTTGCGCGGCAGGTCGTCCCTGGACGTGCGCGAGGTCCTGAAGGAGACCATGTTCGCGGCGACCGTCACCGGCTCGCCCGTGCAGAACGCCTGCCGGGTCATCGAGCGGCACGAGGTCGGAGGGCGCGGCTACTACGCGGGCGCGCTGGCGCTGCTCGGCCACGACTCCGGCGGAGCGCAGACCCTCGACTCCCCCATTCTGATCCGCACCGCCGACATCTCCGCCGAAGGACACCTGCGGGTACCGGTCGGCGCGACGCTGGTTCGGGGAAGCGACCCGGCGAGCGAAGTGGCGGAGACCCACGCGAAGGCAGCCGGTGTACTGGCGGCTCTGGGCGTACGGCCGTCCCGGCCGAGCGGCACCCACGCGCGCGTACGGCTCGCCGACGACCCACGCGTGCGTGCGGCGCTCGACGGGCGCCGGGCCTCGCTCGCGCCGTTCTGGCTGCGGATGCAGGAGCGGTCGCACGCACTCGAAGGGCACGCCCTCGTGGTCGACGCGGAGGACACCTTCACGGCGATGCTCGCGCATGTGCTGCGGTCGAGCGGGCTGGAGGTGACCGTCCGGCGCTATGACGAGCCGGGTCTGAAGGAGGCCGTCCTCGCCCACGAGGGGCCCCTGGTGCTCGGCCCCGGTCCCGGTGACCCGTCCGACCTGGACGACCCGAGGATGCGGTTCCTGCGGGAGCTGACCACCGAGGTGATCCGCGGCCACCGGCACGGGGTGCTGGGCGTCTGCCTCGGGCACGAGTTGATCGCGGCCGAGCTGGGGCTGGAGATCGTACGGAAGGAAGTGCCGTACCAGGGCGCGCAGACGACGATCGACCTGTTCGGGCGGGCCGAGACCGTCGGCTTCTACAACAGTTTCGTGGCGCGCTGCGACGACGAGGCGCTCACCGAACTCGCCGCACGGGGCATCGAGTTGAGCCGGGCCGGCAACGGCGAGGTGCATGCCGTACGCGGGCCCGGGTTCGCCGGAGTGCAGTTCCACCCGGAGTCGATCCTGACGCTGGACGGCGCCACGGTCGTGCGGGAGCTGATCGGTCAGCTGCGGAACACGACCGTGTAGGCGCCCGGTCGCGTCAGCCGAAGAAGACCCCGATCTCCGCGTACAGCTTCGGGTCCACCGTCTTCAGCTTGGACGTGGCATCCGAGATCGGCACGCGGACGATGTCCGTGCCGCGCAGGGCGACCATCTTGCCGAAGTCGCCCTCGCGGACGGCGTCGATGGCGTGCAGGCCGAAGCGGGTGGCGAGCCAGCGGTCGAAGGCACTCGGGGTGCCGCCGCGCTGGATGTGGCCGAGGACGGTGGTGCGGGCCTCCTTGCCGGTGCGCTTCTCGACCTCCTTGGCCAGCCATTCGCCGACCCCGGACAGGCGGACATGCCCGAAGGAGTCCAGCGACTCGTCCTTCAGGACCAGATCGCCGTCCTTCGGCATGGCGCCCTCCGCGACGACCACGATCGGGGCGTACGACGCCTTGAAGCGGGAGGTGATCCAGGCGCACACCTGGTCGAGGTCGAAGCGCTGCTCGGGGATGAGGATGACGTTGGCGCCGCCCGCGAGCCCGGAGTGGAGGGCGATCCAGCCGGTGTGACGGCCCATGACCTCGCAGACCAGGACGCGCATGTGCGACTCGGCGGTGGTGTGCAGGCGGTCGATGGCCTCGGTGGCGATGCCGACGGCGGTGTCGAAGCCGAAGGTGTAGTCGGTGGCGGAGAGGTCGTTGTCGATCGTCTTCGGTACGGCGACGACGGGGACGCCGTACTCGTCGTTGAGACACGCCGCCACGCCCAGGGTGTCCTCGCCGCCGATCGCGATGAGCGCCTCGACCTCCTGTTTGGCGAGGTTCTCCTTGATGCGGCGGATGCCGTGCTCCTGCTTCAGCGGATTGGTGCGCGAGGAGCCGAGGATCGTGCCGCCGCGGGGCAGAATGCCGCGCACCGCGGGGATGTCGAGGCGGACGGTGTCGCCTTCGAGGGGCCCGCGCCAGCCGTCCCGGTAGCCGACGAAGTCGTAGCCGTACTCCTGCACGCCCTTGCGGACGATGCTCCGGATGACGGCGTTGAGGCCGGGGCAGTCGCCGCCTCCGGTCAGTACTCCGACCCGCATGGAAATGTCCCTTCGCCGCGTTTGCCTGAATACCGCCACGCTAATGGTGATCCAGGTCACAGGGGGATGGGCGCGAAGGGCAATTCCGGTGAATCAGCAGGATGTTGGTTTACTCGTCGTCAAGCCCGCGCTCTATCGCGTACCGGACGAGTTCCACCCTGTTGTGCAACTGGAGCTTGCCGAGGGTGTTCTGGACGTGGTTCTGAACCGTGCGGTGGGAGATGACCAGGCGTTCGGCGATCTGCTTGTAGCTCAGGCCCTTGGCGACCAGCCGCAGCACCTCGGTCTCGCGGTCGGTGAGCTGCGGGGCCTTGGGCTCGTCGGTACCGGCGGCGGGCGCGGGCTCGGAGGCGAGGCGGCGGTACTCGCCGAGGACCAGTCCGGCCAGGCCCGGTGTGAACACCGGGTCGCCGACGGCCGTACGGCGCACCGCGTCCAGCAGCTCCTCGGTCGACGCCGACTTGAGCAGATAGCCGGTCGCACCCGACTTCACGGCCTCCAGTACGTCCGCGTGCTCGCCGCTCGCCGAGAGGACCAGGACGCGCAACGCCGGGTTGTGCCCGACGAGTTCCTTGCAGACCTGGACGCCGGGCTTCAGCGGCAGGTTGAGGTCGAGGACGAGGACGTCGGGGCCGGCGGCCTTGGCGCGGCGCACGGCCTGGTCGCCGTCGCCCGCGGTGGCCACCACGTCGAAGCCGGACTCGGTCAGGTCGCGGGCGACGGCGTCGCGCCACATCGGATGGTCGTCGACCACCATGACCTTGATCGGGCCCTGCTCACTCATCGATGCCCCGCCTTCGCGTCCTTCGGTACCTTCAGTTCGACCTCCGTGCCCTGCCCCGGGACCGAGATCAGCTCGGCGCTGCCGCCGAGGTCGCGCAGCCGGCCCCGGATGGAGAGGGCCACGCCGAGCCGCCCCTCCCCCTCGGCCTGGACGAGCCGCCCCTCGGGGATGCCGGGTCCGTCGTCCCGTACGGTCACCACGACCTCGCCGGGCTCGTCCTCGACGAGGATCCACGCGCGCGCGTCCTCGCCGGCGTGTCTGCGCACGTTGTCCAGGGCGGCACCGACGGCCGCGGCCAGTTCCTTGGCGGCGGGCGCGGGCAGCAGCACGGGGGCGCCGGGCTCGGCGAAGCCGACCTTCGCGGCGGCGTAGGGGGCGAGCAGCGCACGCAGGTCCACCGGAGCGTCCTCGTCGTACGAGGGCTCGTCGACGGCTCGTACGACAGCCCCCTCGGCCGCGTCCTCCGAGGCCCGCGAGACGGGCACCAGCCCGCCGGAGACCAGCGTGCGCAGCGCGACCTCCTGCTCGCCGGCCATCCGGCCCAGCTCTCCCGCCTCGCCGCCGATGACGGCACCCCGGCGCTGCACCATGGCCAGCACCTGCAGTACCCCGTCGTGGATGTCCCGGGCGAGCCGCTCCCGCTCCCTGGTCGCGGCCTCGATCTCCAGGGCGCGGGCGAGGGTGCGCTCGGAGGCGCGGGCGACCTCGACGACGTAGCCGATGGCGATGGAGGCGACCCAGACGAGGATCACGTTGTGGACGGTGTCGCGGGCCGGGGCGCCGCGCTCGATGAGGTTGGCGGCGGCGACCGGCGTGGAGGCGAAGGCGGCCCAGCGCCAGCCGCCCTTGATGGCGTAGGCGAGGACCGAGCCTGCGGTCCATATCGACGGCAGGGTGGGGCCGCCGCTCTGGACGTGCTGCTCGTTGACCGCGAGCGGGGTCAGGAGGATGCCGGTGAGCGCGATGGCGAGGTCGACGGTGAGGAAGCGCTTGGTGCAGGCGGCCGCGCTCTGGACGCGGGGCAGGGTGGCGAGCGTCCAGACGAACAGGACGCAGTAGTAGACGACGGCCACGCTGGCGTGGTCGTACTCGTCGTAGGCGGTGGCGAACAGGCCGACCGCGTACAGCATGGTGAGCACCCGGTACGCGGTGAGCGCACGCCACAGCGGCTGCTCGACCGACATCGTCATGACCCGCTCACGCCTGGCCACGGCCCCCACCCCCCTGTTTGGTCGTTCGCCTCCGGGGCGCCCCTACGGCTCCCTCCTCGAACCGACAGCCTAGGCCCCGGAGTTCTCCTTCTTGGCCGGAGTCGGTTCCTTCTTGGCCAGTTCCTTGGCCTGTTCCCTCTCGGCCTTCGCCGCGTCCGCGATCCGCCGCTTGGCGGCGGTCGCGTACATGTCGACGTACTCCTGGCCGGAGAGCTTCATGATCTCGTACATGACCTCGTCGGTGACCGCGCGCAGCACGAAGCGGTCGTGCTCCATGCCCTGGTAGCGGCTGAAGTCCAGGGCCTTGCCGATGCGGATGCCGGGCCGCATCAGCTTGGGCATCACCTTGCCGGGCGGCTGGATCTTCTCCGTGTCGATCATCGCGACCGGGATGACCGGCGCGCCGGAGGCGAGCGCCACGCGCGCGAGGCCGCCGGGCTTGCCCCGGTAGAGGCGCCCGTCGGGCGACCGCGTGCCCTCGGGGTAGATACCGAAGAGCTCGCCGCGCTCCAGGACGTCGAGGCCGCTCTTGATGGCCGCCTCGCCCGCGCCGCGCGCGCCGGAGCGGTCCACCGGGAGCTGGCCCACCCCCTTGAAGAAGGCGGCCGTCAGCCGGCCCTTCACGCCGGGCGTGGTGAAGTACTCCGCCTTGGCGATGAAGGTCACCTTGCGGTCCAGGACCGCGGGCAGGAAGAACGAGTCCGAGAAGGAGAGGTGGTTGCTCGCCAGGATGGCGGCGCCCTCGGCGGGAATGTTCTCGAGGCCCTCCACCCAGGGCCTGAAGGTGACCTTCAACGGTCCGCCGATAGCGACCTTCATCGCGCCGTACAACACCCGTGTGCCTCCAGTTTCCGTCGATCAGACCTTAACCCGGCCCGCCGCCAAAGGCGCCGACGACCCTGGTCGGTGTCAGTGCCGTCGCGTACGGTGAAGCACAACCTGGACTTCACGTCACGCTCATGAAGTCACGTCCGCTCGTGAAGTCCCGCTCATGAACCGCCACTCTCATGAACAGGAGACCGATGGTGCCGGTCCTTCCTGGAGCCGAGCCGTTCCGCCACGAGGGCGGGGAGATCGGTGTCCTCCTCTGCCACGGCTTCACCGGTTCGCCCCAGTCGCTGCGCCCGTGGGCGGAGTATCTCGCCGAGCGCGGCCTGACGGTCTCGCTGCCCCTGCTGCCGGGCCACGGCACCCGCTGGGAGGACATGCAGCTCACCGGCTGGCAGGACTGGTACGCGGAGGTGGACCGCGAACTGCGCGCGCTCGGCGACCGCTGCGAGCGGGTCTTCGTGGCCGGCCTGTCCATGGGCGGCGCCCTCGCCCTGCGCCTCGCGGCCAGGCACGGGGACGCGGTCAGCGGTGTCGTGGTCGTCAACCCGGCGAACAAGGTGCACGGCCTGTCCGCGTACGCCCTTCCGGTGGCCCGCCACTTCGTCCGTACGACGCCGGGCATCGCCAGCGACATCGCGAAGGAGGGCAGCACCGAGCTGGGCTACGACAGGGTGCCCCTGCACGCCGCGCACTCCCTGCGGAACTTCTTCCGGATCGTCGACCGCGAGCTGCCGCAGGTCACCCAGCCGCTGCTGCTTCTGCACAGCCCCGAGGACCATGTGGTGCCGCCGGTCGACTCGGCGCGCATCCTGGGCCGGGTCTCGTCCCGGGACGTGCGCGAGATCCTGCTGGAACAGAGCTACCACGTCGCGACGTTGGACCACGACGCGGACCGGATCTTCGAGGAGAGCCTCTCGTTCATCGGCCGGCTCGCAACCGGTGTCGGCAAGGAAGGGACGGCCGCAGGTGGCTGAGCACGGTTCGGATCGCGAGGACCGCGAACCGGAGGAGCAGGGCGTCCCCTTCGACGAGGACGCCGCATGGGCCGCGATCGTCGCCGGGTACGGCGAGGAGCCGGTGGACCCGCCGGGCACGAAGCCGTTCAAGTCGGTGGAGGACCTGGCGCTGCTGGAGCCCGAGACCAACGACGCGAAGCCGAAGGAGGAGAAGCCTCGGGAGGAGAAGCCGGCGGGGCCCCTGGGCGGCTCGGTCTCCTTCGCGCCCGGCGTCGGTGGACCGCGCGACTACTCGACCCCCGAGCCGTCCGAGGACGACTACGCCGAGGACGACGAGGGCCACTTCGAACCGCCGGAGCCGCCCCCGCTGCCCGCCGCCGACACGACCGCGAAGTTCGCCTGGCTGGGCGTGGTCGGCGGACCGATCCTGCTCCTGCTGGCCGTGGTCCTGGGCTGGGACATGACCTGGTGGCTCGCCACGCTCGGCATCGGCGGCTTCCTGGGCGGGTTCGCCACGCTGGTGATGCGGATGCGGACGGACGAGGACGAGGACGGCGACCCGGGGCGGGGCGCGGTGGTCTGACCCGCTTCCGGAACCTGCCGAGAGCCCGCCCGGAACACCCGGGCGGGCTCTCGTGCGTCCGGATGGAACTCGATCGGCGGCTGCGGCGAAGGAGGAGTGACAGGCACGAACAAGCCCAAGCCTTCGAGGCGTTCGGACGAACGAAAGGAGCCCCGATGACCGTCGAACCGGGCGTCGGCACCCGCGCGGAGGATCGCGGGGAGAGTGACGCCCGCGTGATCGAGCGGTCCCGGGACGAGCCCGAAGCATTCGCCGCGCTCTACGACCGCCACGCCGACGCCGTGCACCGTTACGCGGCGCGGCGGCTCGGTCCGGAGGCGGCGGAGGACCTGATGGCGGAGACCTTCGTCACCGCCTTCCAGAGACGCGAGACCTACGACCTCACGCGTGCCGACGCCCGTCCGTGGCTGTTCGGCATCGCGACCAACCTCGTGGGCCGGCACCGCCGGGCCGAGGCACGCCGCTTCAAGGCGCTCGCCAAGGTCCCGGCGCCGGTCGAGCACGAGGAACCGGTCGCGGACCGCGCGGTCGCCAGGGCCGGTGCCACGGGGGTGCGTCGGGACCTGGCGGCCGCGCTGGCCGGGCTGTCCGCCCGGCATCGCGATGTGGTGCTTCTGGTGGCCTGGGGCGGCCTCGACTACGAGGAGGCGGCCCTGGCGCTGGGAGTGCCGGTCGGCACGGTCAGATCGCGGTTGCACCGGGCCCGCAGCAGATTGCGCGAGGCACTGGGCGGCACCGATCCGACGGCTTTCCGAGAGGCAGACGCCCATGCGTGACATCGACGAACTACGCGAACTGAGGGACTTCGACACGGGGGCGCCCCCGCTCGACGACGAGGCCAGGCGCCGGGCACGGGCCCGCCTGCTCTCGGCGATCCACGGGCCCGCTCCGCGCGTACGGCCGCGCCGTCCTGTTCTGCGTATCGCCCTGACCGGCGCCCTCGCGGCCGCGGTCACCGCCGGCGTGCTGGTCGCCGAACGGGACGACGACGGCACCCGTACGCACCGCACGGCGAACCCGCCGGCCACCAGCGCGCCCGCCATGCGGAACACGAGCGCGCAGACGGTACTCAAGGGGGCCGCCGCGTACGCGCGCGAGCATGAGCGGACGGTCAGCCCACGCGACGACCAGTTCATCTACACCAGGGAGATCATCAAGGAGACCGAGCAGAAGGCGGGTGTCACGAAGAGCTATGTCGACGAGAACTGGCGCTCGGTGGACGGCTCCAAGCGGTCCTGGATCATGGAGATCGGCCATGGCTGGTGGTCGCCGCCGCTGAAGAAGAACGAGAGTGTGTGGCCGCCGCAGGACTGGGGCACGCTGCGGAAACTGCCGACCGAGCCGAAGAAGCTGATCCTCACGCTCGCCGGCGAGAACGGCGGTGGGACCAAGTCCCTGGACGACCTCACCGACGAGGAATGGTGGATGATCCACTTCAGCCTCGCCGGGCTGCTCAAGCTGGTCCCGGTGATGCCGGAGGGGCTGCGGCCTGCGGCCTACGAGGCACTCGGCATGGTGCCCGGGGTGAAGCTCGTGCCGAACCAGAAGGACGCGGAGGGACGCACCGGTGTGGCCATCACGTACGACGACCCGATGCTGCCGAAGGGGCAAGTGGGCTTCGGCAGCTACTTCATCTTCGACCCGGTGACCTACCGGTTCCTGGGCTTCCGTGACGTCCGTACCTCGGGCGACGGCAAGGACAAGAAGACGTACATCCAGCTCTCGTACCTCGACAGCTGGGCGGTCGTCGACAAGGCCAAGCAGCGGCCGTCGGTGAGCGGCTAGGCGGCGGGGACCCTGAGGGTGGCCAGGACCGGGAGGTGGTCCGTGGCCGCCCTCAGGTCGGTGTCCGTGACGCCGGGGAGGTCGGTCGGGACTCCGCAGCCGAGGACCTCGATGCCCTTGGTGGCGAAGATCGCGTCGATACGGCGGTGAGGGGCGTCGCGGGTCCAGGTGTGCTCGGCGCCTTGGGGTTTGACGGCCCAGCAGTCCTGGAGGTTCTCGGCCAGGCGGCGGAAGGTACGGCCGTCAGGGCGGTCGTTGAGGTCACCGCCGGCGATGACGTGGTCCACGCCGAGGCCCGCGAGGCGGTCGAGGAGCATGCCGGCCTGCTCGTAGCGCTCGTCCTCCTGCAGGGAGAGGTGACAGCTCAGGACGCCGAGACGGGCTTTGCCGAAACGGACGACGGCTGTGGCGAAGCCGCGGCGGTGCTGGCCGGGGGTGAGGGGGAGGAGGACGTCCTCCGTGCGTTCGACCGTGGTCCGCAGGTCGCAGAGGATGGCCGGGCCCGCGGCCGTACCGCCGCCGGTGAGGATGACGAGGTCCGCGGCGCGGGCCAGGCGGGCGAGTTTCTTGCGCCAGCGGAAGAAACGGGGGGCTTCCTGGATCAGGACCAGGTCCGGTTCGCAGGCGCGGATGACTCGGGTGAGCGCATCGGTGTCGTCTCGCATCGACCGGATGTTGTAGCTCAGGACTCGGACGAGAGCGGAATCGTCAGGCGCCATGTGGATCAATGTACGCCCCAGGGGGAGGGGCGCGAGGTGAGTGCGCGACTGCCGGTTCGTTGTGGCTTGTCGCGCCCCGCGGCGGAGCCGCCGATGTCTCAGCCCCGCGCCCCTTGGTCGGCACAGTGGCCATGCCTCAAAAAGCGAAGGTCACATGATCGGATCCGGCTCGCGGGCCAGGTCCGCTGCTCCCACCAGGCCCGCCTTGTTGCCCAGCTGGGCCGCGATCACGTCCGCCACCGGGCGCCAGTTACCGCCCACCAGCCAGCGCTTGTAGGACTTGCGGATGGGGTCGAGGACCAGTTCGCCCTCGTCGGAGAGGCCGCCGCCGACGATGAAGGCGGAGGGGTCGAAGAGGGAGGCGAGGTCGGCGAGGCCGGCTCCGGCCCAGCGGGCGAGCTCGCGGTAGGAGTCGACGGCGACCGGGTCGCCCTGGCGGGCGGCCATGGAGATGTGCTTGCCCTCGATGCCCTCGGGGCTGCCGTCGCCGAGGCCGAGCAGGATCTCGGCGTTCTCGGGGGTCGCGTTGGCGCGTTGCTTGGCGTATCTGACCAACGCCCGACCCGATGCGTACTGCTCCCAGCAGCCCTGCGAACCGCAGCCGCACAGCAGCCCGTCCGGGACCATGCGGATGTGGCCGAACTCGGCGGCGACGCCGAAGTGGCCGCGGCGCAGCTTGTTGCCGATGATGATGCCGCCGCCGAGGCCCGTGCCGAGGGTGATGCAGATGACGTTGCGGTGGCCCTTGCCGGCGCCGAACTTGTACTCGCCCCACGCGGCCGCGTTGGCGTCGTTCTCCACGACGACCGGGAGGCCGACGCGGGCCTGGACCTTCTCCTGGAGCGGCTCGTTGCGCCAGTCGATGTTGGGCGCGAAGTACACCTCCGAACGCTGCCGGTTCACATAACCGGCGGCGCCGATGCCCACGCCGACGATCTCATGCCCGGCGCGTGCGCCCTCCACGGCGGAGGCTATGGCGTCCACGATCGCCTCGGGCGTACCCGGGGTCGGCACCTTGTGGGTCGAGAGGATGTTGCCTTCCTCGTCGACCACACCAGCCGCGATCTTGGTACCGCCGATGTCGACGCCGATGGTGAGTCCCATGAATCCCTCAGTTTCGGTCGAGCCCCGCTACGGCCAACCGTACCCGAGGCCCTGCCGCCGGGTTCCCGTCGTCCGCACGGCGGACGGGCCCGACCGCCACCTGGGACGTCAGTCCAGGTCGATGCGTTGCCCGGGCCCCGTGCCCTCGCCCCGGTCCCGGTTCTCGTCGAGGTCCTTGTGCAGATCGGTCGGACGACTCGTCCAGCGCTGTTCCTGGGCCTGGACGGCGGAGCGGTAGGCGGCGAGCAGTTCGTTCCCGGCCGCCGCCAGGTGGTCGAACACATCCGGGTTGCGCTCGATGACCGGCTCGACCGCCGCCTTCGCCTGCTGGACGACCTGCTTCACCACCTGCTGCGCGGCCGGACCCGCGACCGCGCCGAGCAGCGGCGACTGGATCGTCGACAGCTTCTCCGAGACGGCGTCGACGAGCTTGCGCAGCTCCTCGGCGGCCGAGCCCGGGGGCGGGCCGTACTGGGCGCGACGACGGGCCTTCTCCGCGGCGAGGTCCTCGGCAGCCGCCGTCGCCCAGGCGTCGGCGTCGGTGGCCCGCTCCCCCACGTTCGAATTCGCTCGCGCGGGGGAACCCCCACCGTCGACGGCTTCGTTCTCACCGGCATCCGACGGGTGGAGCTCTTCGCTCATGACGGACTCCTGACTACGGTTCGTCCCTACGACGTTACCCGAACGGGCGTAGGTCGTTCACTGCCTCTTCGGCCAGAGATCCGGGTCCGGCACGAACCGGATCCGCAGCTCCCCGTCACGCAGGGCCGCCCCCTCGACGGTGCACCGGCGAAGAGCGGAGGGGAGGGCGACGATCCGTCGGAAGGCGCCGACCGTGACGACGATCTCCTCCCCGCGCCGGATCAGGTCGAGGTCGCCACGTATCGCACCGGGCAGGGGGATGTGCCATACGAGTACCCCGTCCTCGGCAAGCCGGTCGACGACCGGCCACTCGACCGTGGACGTCGTGTCGTTGACGCCGGGGACGGGCAGGGCGGCGAGGTCGTCGGTGCCACGCGGATCACGACCGAGGTGGTGGAGGGGCCTTGTGTCGTACGACTCCTGCCACTCCTCCAGCACCTTGCGCTGCTGGGCGACGGGCCCGGCCAGCCATCCGTCGGCAGCCGCGTCGGGCAGCACCCGGTTGGCGACGACGACATCGGGCCGCAGCCCCCGCAGGGCAAGGGCGAGCGTGGCACTCCGCAGGGAATCGGCCCCACCCGGCCCGGGCTCGGCGACCAGCCGCACCACGGTGTCCCGATCGGCGAGCACGGCCTCCACGGCCCCCAACTCCATGTCCCACCGAGCGGCGGTCTCGTACAGCCACTCGGACGGCATGGGGACTCCGGCCAGCCGCCCGAGGACCGGGCGCAGGGCACGGGCCGCCTGACGCTCGGGGGGCAGCAACCGGCGTAGATACCGGCGCAGTTCCTCGGGCAGCGAGAGCAGCGCGAGGGCTTGCGAGGTGGGCGGCAGGTCGACGATCAGCAGATCGTGAGCCTCGGCGAGAGCGGCGTCCCGCAGGGCACGGAGGAGGGTGAGCTCCTCGGCCCCGGGGAGCGGGGTGACCTCCTCGGCGTCGAGCCGGGAGGCGCCGAGGAGGTCGAGGACGTTCGCTGCGCGCTCCTGGAAGGACCCCAGATCATCTCGGAACCCGGCGGCCGCATCGGGCCGCCAGGCGGTGAGGTTCGCAGCGACCTGCGTCGGTTGGGGCCCGGTCGTCGTACCGAGCGCGGCACCAAGGGTGTCCGTGCGGTCGCCGCTGAGAACGAGGGTGCGAGTGCCGTTCTCGGCGGCCCGCAGGGCAGTCGCAGCGGCAACAGTCGTACGACCGGCCCCACCGGGCCCGATGATCAGGATGGTGCGCATAGGGGTGAACGGTAACTCAGACGCCGCACCCGCACTCCTACGGCGAAACCCCTACTCCCCCGCCTCGACCCGCTTCTTCAACCCGGCCAGAGCCCGATCGATGATGACCTTCTCGGCCTTCCGCTTGATCATCCCCAGCATCGGGATCTTGACGTCCACGGTCAGTTGGTAGACGACCTCGGTCGCCCCCTCCCCCGCCGCCTTCAAGATGTACGCCCCGTCCAGCGACCGCAGCATCTGCGACTTCACCAGCGTCCAGGAGACCTCGTTCTCCCCCGTCCACGTGTACGCCAGCACCTGGTCGTCCTTGATCGCACCCGCGTCCATGACCAGACGCACCTGCTCGGCACGCCCCTGGCCGTCGGTCTCCAGGACCTCCGCCTCCTTCACCTCCCCGGTCCAGTCCGGGTACCGGGCGAAGTCCGCGATCACCCCCATGACATCGGCCGGTGCCGCCTCGATCGTGATGCTCGAGCTGGTGTGTTCCGCCATCGCTGTGGCTCCTCCAGATGCGGGCCGGTACAGAGGTCGTCCTGCGCACGTGTGTGCAGCGTGAAGGCTACCGCGCACGTCGGCGCCCGACTTCACCCCCTACCGGCGTTCACCGTCCATTCCAGCGCCCAGGGCTTCCCGGACCCCGCGAAGTGGCCCACGTTCACGCACTCGGTGGCCCCGATCCGCATCCGCCGTACCAGCGGCTGGTGGACGTGGCCGAACAGCGCGTACCGGGGCCGGGTCCGCCGGATCGCCTCCAGCAGCGCCACGCTTCCCCGCTCGAACCGCCGCGCCACCGTGTCGTACACCAGCTCAGGAACCTCCGGGGGAATGTGCGTGCACAGCACGTCCACCTCCCCCACCGCCTCGATCTTCGCCGCGTACTCCTCGTCGCTGATCTCGTACGGCGTGCGCATCGGCGTCCGCAGGCCCCCGCCCACGAAGCCGAAGACCCACCCGCCGATCTCCACCCGCTCCCCGTCCAGCACCGTCGTGCCCGGCCCCGCGTACTCCGGCCAGAGCATCGGCATATCGACATTGCCGTATGTCGCGTACGTCGGTGTCGGAAAGGCCGCGAACATCTCGGCGTACTGCTTGCGCACCGCCTTCTCGATGGCCGCGCGCCGGTCGCCGCCGATGCCCGTCCACAGCTCGGCCCCGAAGTCGCGGGCCTCCTCGAAACGGCGGGCGGTGCGCAGTTCGACCAGGCGGTCGGCGTTCGCCGCGCCGAACAGATCGGGGAAGATGCCGCGCGAATGGTCGGCGTAGTCGAGGAAAAGGACCAGGTCACCCAGGCAGATCAGGGCATCGGCACCTTCGCCGGCGCGGGCCAGGTCACGGGCGTTGCCGTGGACGTCGCTGACCACGTGGACGCGCACGGTGCGGTTACCGGGTGGTGTGGATGCCATGGCGATCAAGGGTAAGCGTGTGCGGTGTACGTGAACAGTGCGGGCCGGGCCTGCGGTTACTGGCCAGTCAGTTAGTCGGTGGACTACCGTACGGCGAGGAACACCCATCTGTGTGACGCAGCGAACATCTCGCCGGGACCCCCTGTCGAAGAAGCCATACCGGCGGGTAACGTCCGGGCAGTCCAGTCGTGCTCAGGGTTTCAACCATCGAACACCTGAGTACCTGCCCGAGCCTTGGACCGACCGTCGCATCACACAACGTCGTGGCGCCGGCGCCCTATGAGGAGCAGCAGTCTTGCGCGAGTTCAGCCTTCCGGCTTTGTACGAGGTCCCTGCGGACGGCAATCTCACCGATATCGTCCGTAGAAACGCCGCGCAGCATCCCGATGTCGCCGTCATCGCCCGCAAGGTGGGCGGTGCCTGGCAGGACGTGACGGCCACGGCCTTCCTGGCCGAGGTGCACACCGCGGCGAAGGGGCTCATCGCCTCCGGCGTCCAGCCCGGCGACCGGGTCGGCCTGATGTCCCGGACGCGGTACGAGTGGACCCTGCTGGACTTCGCGATCTGGAGCGCGGGCGCGGTCACCGTGCCGGTGTACGAGACCAGCTCGCCGGAACAGGTGGAGTGGATCCTCGCCGACGCGGGCGCCAGCGCGATCGTCGTGGAGCTGGACAACCACGTGGCCACCGTCGAGTCGGTGCGCGACCGGCTGCCGGCCCTCAAGCACATGTGGCAGATCGAGGCCGGCGGGGTCGAGGAGCTCGGGCGCCTCGGCAAGGACGTCTCCGACGCCACCGTCGAGGAGCGCAGCTCGCTCGCGAAGGCCGACGACCCGGCGACGATCGTCTACACCTCGGGCACCACCGGCCGTCCCAAGGGCTGTGTGCTCACCCACCGCAGCTTCTTCGCCGAGTGCGGCAACATCGTGGAGCGCCTGCGCCCCCTCTTCCGCACCGGCGAGTGCTCGGTCCTGCTCTTCCTGCCGCTCGCGCACGTCTTCGGGCGGCTCGTGCAGATCGCGCCGATGATGGCACCGATCAAGCTGGGCATGGTCCCGGACATCAAGAACCTCACCGACGAGCTGGCCTCCTTCCGGCCGACACTGATCCTGGGCGTCCCGCGCGTCTTCGAGAAGGTCTACAACTCGGCGCGTGCCAAGGCGCAGGCGGACGGCAAGGGCAAGATCTTCGACAAGGCCGCGGACACCGCGATCGCGTACAGCAAGGCGCTGGACTCGCCGTCGGGCCCGTCGCTCGGCCTGAAGCTCAAGTACAAGACCTTCGACAAGCTGGTCTACAGCAAGCTGCGCGCGGTGCTGGGCGGCCGGGGCGAGTACGCCATCTCCGGCGGCGCCCCGCTGGGCGAGCGGCTCGGGCACTTCTTCCGCGGCATCGGCTTCACGGTCCTGGAGGGCTACGGCCTGACCGAGTCCTGCGCGGCGACCGCCTTCAACCCCTGGGACCGGACGAAGATCGGTACGGTCGGCCAGCCGCTGCCGGGCTCGGTGATCCGGATCGCGGACGACGGCGAGGTGCTGCTGCACGGCGAGCACCTGTTCAAGGGCTACTGGAACAACGAGGCCGCCACGGCCGTGGCGCTGATGGACGGCTGGTTCCACACCGGTGACATCGGCACCCTCGACGAGGACGGCTACCTCAGGATCACCGGCCGCAAGAAGGAGATCATCGTCACCGCGGGCGGCAAGAACGTCGCCCCGGCCGTGATCGAGGACCGTATCCGCGCGCACGCGCTGGTCGCGGAGTGCATGGTGGTGGGCGACGGGCGGCCGTTCGTGGGCGCGCTGATCACCATCGACGAGGAGTTCCTGGGCCGCTGGGCCGCCGAACACGGCAAGCCCGCGGGTGTCACCGCGGCGTCACTGCGCGAGGACCCGGATCTGCTCGCGGCGATCCAGGACGCGGTCGACGACGGCAACGCCGCGGTGTCGAAAGCGGAATCGGTGCGGAAGTTCCGCATTCTGTCCTCCCAGTTCACGGAGGAGTCGGGCCACCTGACGCCCTCGCTGAAGCTCAAGCGCAACGTGGTGGCGAAGGACTACGCGGACGAGATCGAGGCCATCTACCAGAAGTAGCGGGCCGGTCGGGTCAGGTGTCCTCGGCGAGGACCCGTGTCATCGTGCGCTCGGCGAGCGCGGTGATGGTGACGAACGGGTTCACGCCGATCGACCCGGGCACCAGCGAGCCGTCGGTGATGTACAGCTTCGAATACCCCTTCACCCGGCCGTAGTTGTCGGTCGCCTTGCCCAACACGCAGCCGCCGAGCGGGTGGTAACAGAAGTCGTCGGCGAAGACCTTGCTGGACGAGCCGAACAGGTCGTAGCGGTAGATGGTGGAGTTGGCCGAGTTGATCCGGTCGAACAGCTTCTTGGCCATGGCGACCGAGACCGCGCTCTGCGCCGCGGTCCAGCCCAGCTTCACCCCGTCGCTCGCCGAGTCGTAGGTGAAGGCCGCCCGTTCGGGATTCTTGGTGATCGCCAGATAGAGGCTGACCCAGGTCTCGAAGCCGATGGGCAGCGGGGCGATCTCGGCGAAGACCGGGTTGTCGGTGTTGGCCCAGTCGTCGATGCCCATGACCGGCATGGTCGACTGGTTGGCGCCGGTGGTGTCCCAGATGTGGTTGGCGCGGCCCAGCATGGTGTTGCCGTTGGTGCCCCAGCCGGCGCCGACGCTGGAGTTGAGCGCGGGCAGCGCGCCCGTGTCCCGGGCCCGGACGAGGAGTTCGGTGGTGCCGAGGCTGCCGCCGCCGAGGAAGAGGTACGTGCAGCTGTACGTCTTGGTCGCCACGACCGCGCCGGTGGTGTCGATCCGGTCGGCCGTCAGCAGCCAACTCCCGTCACTCGCCTGCTTGACGGACTTCACGCGCTCCATCGTGTTGATGGTCACCTTCCCGGTGCCGAGCGCCGCGGCCAGATACGTCTTGTCCAGGCTCTTCTTGCCGTAGTTGTTGCCGTAGATGACCTCCTGGGCGAGCGCGGACCTGGTCGCCGTACCGGCCGCCTCGCGCTCCATGTAGTCGAAGTCGTAGACGTTGGGCACGAAGGTGGTCTTCAGACCGGTGTTGGTCGCGGCCTTCCTCGACGTCCGGGTGAACTGGTACCACTCGGTCGACTCGAACCAGGTCGGGTCGACGGTGTTGACGCCGAGCATGGTGCGGGCGCGCGGGAAGTACGTGTTGTACATCTCGGTCGCGTCCACGGTCGGGAACTGCTCGGTGAAGTACGACTGGAGCGGGGTGACCGCCATCCCGCCGTTGACCAGGGAGCCTCCGCCGACACCGCGCCCGACGTACACGGACATGTTGTCGTAGTGCACGCGGTCCAGGACGCCCGCGTACGGGGTGATGTCCTTGTTGACGACGTCCAGCCAGAGGAAGGTGGCGAGCGGGGCCTCGGTGCGGGACTTGAACCACATCGATCTCTGGTCCGGGGCCGCGGTGGAGCAGAAGATCTTGCCGTCCGAGCCGGCGGTGTTCCAGAGCTGCCCCATCTCCAGGACGAGGGTACGGATGCCGGCCTGACCGAGGCGGAGGGCGGCGACGGCACCGCCGTAGCCCGAACCGATCACGATGGCGGGCGCGTTGTCGACGGCGGCGGCCTCCTCGGCGGCCTGCGCCGAGGTGAGACCGATACGGGTGAGACCGGCCGCGGCGGCGGTCTGGAGGGCTACCATGCCCAGGATCTGACGTCTACTCAGCTGACGCTGCATCAGTTTTGCTGTCATGCGCGCAGCATCGGCGGATTATTCGCCTCCGGCTAGGGGCCCTAGAGCAACGTCTTCAACTTTTCCGCCAACAAATCCCACCGCCACTTCTCCTCGACCCACTCCCGTCCCCGCTCCCCCATCCGTCGCCGCAGTTCCGCGTCGCCGAGCAGGACGGTGATGCGCTCGGCGGCCTCCTCGGGAGAGCCGCCCCGCACCACCCAGCCGGTCTCGCCGTCGAGGACGGCGTCGGGCGCGCCACCGGAGTCACCGGCCACCACCGGCAGCCCGGTCGCCGACGCCTCCAGATAGACGATCCCGAGCCCTTCCACGTCCAGGCCGCCCCGCCGCGTCCGGCACGGCATGGCGAACACGTCTCCGGCCCCGTAGTGCGCGGGCAGCTCGGACCAGGGGACGGCGCCCGTGAAACGGACCGAGGCCGCGACCCCCGTCTCCCGCGCGAGCCTGCGGAGGTCCTTCTCGTAGGGCCCGCCCCCGACGATCAGCAGGACGGCGTCCGGCTCGGTCGCCAGAATGCGGGGCATCGCGAGGATGAGGGTGTCCTGGCCCTTGCGCGGCACCAGCCGGGACACGCACACGACCACCGGACGGTCCGTCAGCCCGAGCCGGGCCCGGATCGCGTCACCGCCCGACCCCGGATGGAAGGTCTTCTCGTCCACCCCCGGCGGCAGCTGCACCATCCGCCCGGCGGCCTGGGGCGTCAGGGCGGCGGCGATCCGCGAGCGCGTGTACTCGCCGAGGTAGGTGATGGTGTCCGTCGACTCCCCGATCCGGCGCAGGAGCCCGCGCGCGGCGGGCAGTTGGGCCCACCCCGCCTCGTGCCCGTGGGTCGTGGCCACCAGCCGCTCGGCCCCGGCCTTCCGCAGCGCGGGCGCCATCAGGCCGAGCGGGGCCGCCGCCCCGAACCACACCGACGTACAGCCGTGCTCTCGCAGCAGGCCGACCGCCGTACGCGTGGCCGCCGGCGTCGGCAGGAGCATCGTCGTACGGTCGCGTACGACCGTGAAGGGCTGCTCGGCGTCGAAGGCGGCGGTCGCCTCGACGCCCTCCTTGCTCCGCTTCCAGGTGGACGCGTGGACGACGAGGCGCTCGGGATCGAGCCGCAGCGCCATGTTGTGCAGGAACGCCTGGATGCCGCCGGGTCGGGGCGGGAAGTCGTTCGTCACGATCAGGGTCTTGTGCATCGCCGCCGACCTTATCCAAGTGCCGCGCCACCCGCCTGTGCGCCCGGTCCGCACATGTGCGACCGGCCACGTTTATGGCAGACACACAGGTGGGCAGGACATCATGTTCCCCTCAAGACCGAACGCCAGACAGCGGCAGGCAGGGGCTCAGGTGGACATTGCGGGTGCGAGGCGGTCTCTCGCGGGGCTGCTGGTGACCTGGGGCCTGACCAGGCTCGTGCTGCTGCTGTTCGTGTTCAAGGTGTGGGTCTTCCCCGGCCCGGACGTGACGACCGACGTCTCCGTGATCTACCAGGGCTGGTACGAGGTGCTGCGCACCGGCACCTTCCCCGTCGGGGACGTCACCTGGCAGTACCCGCCCGCGGCCGCCCTCGCGATCCTCTCGCCGGCGCTGCTGGGGTTCCTGTCCTACCCGTCGGCCTTCTTCCTGCTCGCCTGTGCCGCCGACCTGGTCGTCCTCTTTCTGCTCCTGTACACGGGCCTGCGCCCCGGCAAGACGCTGCGCGGGGCCTGGGTGTGGGTGGTGGCCGTTCCGCTGCTCGGGCCGACCGTGTACTCCCGGTACGACCTGATGGTGACCGCGGTGGCCGTGGCCGCACTGCTCGCCGGTACCCGGCATCCGCGCGTGATGGGTGTCCTGGTCGGCTTCGGGGCGATGCTGAAGGTGTGGCCGGCGCTGCTGCTGCTCGGTGCCCGGAAGCGGGGCGCCTGGGGCTGGGCCGCGGGGACGGTCGCCGGGGTCGCGGCGCTGTTCGCGATGTTCATGCCGGGCGCGTTCGAGTTCCTGACCTTCCAGCGCAACCGGGGCACCGAGGTCGAGTCGCTGGGGGCACTGGTCATCCACACGGCCCGGCAGTTCGGCTGGGACGGGCAGGTGCTGCTCAACTACGGCTCGATCGAGTTCCTCGGCCCCTGGGTGAACGTCATCAGCTCGGCCGCCCTGTTCCTCACCGGGGTCGCCTTCGGCTGGCTGCTGCTGTGGCGGCTGATGGCGACCCGCTTCCTGCCGAACACCCTCGCGGACGCGGCCTTCGTCGCCGTCCTGATGTTCACGGTCACCAGCCGGGTGATCAGCCCCCAGTACATGGTGTGGCTGGTCGGCACGGCCGCCGTCTGCCTCTGCTTCCGCGGCAGCCGGATGAGGCTGCCGGCCGGGCTGGTCGTCGTGGCGTGCTTCCTGACGGTGCTGGAGTTCCCGATCTACTTCGCGGACGTCGTCGCGAGCAGCACCCTCGGCATCACCCTTCTGACCCTCCGCAACGGCTTCCTGGTCCTCGCCGCCGTGTTCGGCGCCGTGGAGCTCTGGCAGTCGACGGTCTCCAGCGAACCGGTCCCGACCGTGCCCGCTCAGGCGACCCGCACCAAGGAGACCTCGACCTCCGCCTGACCTGGGGCCTGGTCGGCGGATCAGGCCGGCGTCGCGGGGTCTGGCACGCACACCTGCCGCGTTGTCGTCACTCGCCGACGCTCCGCGTCGACTCCCTCCTCCGCCTGGCAGGGGCACGCACCAGACCTCGCCCGGCTTGGTCAAGAAGCGCCGTTTCCTGCGGCCGGCCTGATCCGCCGACCAGGCCCCGGACCCGCAGGAACAGCACCCCCGCCACCGCACACTGCACGGCCATCGCGAGCGCCATCGCCAGGCACACCCCGGGCAGCCCGAGCCCCGACAGCCCGTAGGCGAGCGGCAGTTGGACCGCCGTGCCGAGGACGGTGACCCGCAGCAGCACCGGCGCTCCCCCGCTTCCCTCGAAGACCCCGCCCAGTGCGATGAAGCAGGCCATCAGCAGCAGATACGGCCCGATGCAGCGCAGGAACACCACACCCGCGTGGGCGACCTGGGGCCCGGCGCCGAAGGCGGCCAGGACCCAGGGCGCCGTGACGCCCAGCAGTACGACGGCCACCGCCCCGACCGCCCCGGACACCAGCACCGCCTGCCGCCCGATGGCCCACCGCTCGTCCCGTCCCCCGCCCCGCGTGTGGGCGGTGTGGATCGAGGCCGCCTGCCGCGTTGAAGGAGCGCATCAAGGCTCGGAGCGGTCATGTCCGCCCGGTGAGCGACGGCGCCCTCTACCCGGCGATCACTCGCCTGGTCACCGCCGGCAAGCTCGACCAGCACACCGAGCCCGGCGCGAGCGCGGCCCCGCGCCGCATCCTCTCCCTCACCGACCTGGGCCGCGAGGACCTGCTGGCCCGCCTGCGCCACCCGAAACAGGCGGAGATCACCGACCACGTCCGCTTCAACACGGTCCTGGCCTTCCTGGGGCACCTGCCGGACCGGGCGGAGCAGGCGGCCGTGCTGCGCCGGCGGCTGGAGTTCCTTCAGACCCCGTCGAGCTTCTTCTACGACCGTGGGAAGCCCGTCAGCGCGGAGGCGGCCGGGGACATCTTCCGGGAGGGCATGCTGCGGGTCGCGCGGGCGACGGGCGAGGCGGAGCGGGCGTGGCTCACGGAGGCCATCGGGCGGCTGGATCAGCCGAGTTGAGCCTGTAGGTAGTCCCGCCACTGCTCGGTGAACTTCTCCGGTGTCGTCCCGAGCACCTTCGTCATCGCGTTCTCGACCGACCCCGCCCGTGTCCTGTGGTCGCCGACGGCCCGGTAGAACGCACCGAGCCGCTCCTCGCCCCACCGGTCGGCGATCAGCCGGCAGGCGAGCCAGCCGCCCTCGTAGGCCTGCGCCAGCTTCGTCGCGTCTCCGCTGAAGCCGAAGTCCTTGTCGGTGGGGAGGCCGGCGGGGGTACGTCCCGCGCTGACCGCGCGGGCCAGTTCGGGGGCGGCCTGGGCGGGGGTGCGGCCGGTGCCGAGGTAGCCGATCCAGTCGGCGTAGCCCTCGGAGAGCCACAGCGGGGTGGCGGCGGTGGTGTGGGCGCGGGTGGCGACATGCGTCGTCTCGTGGGTGAGGACGACCTGCTTGCCGAGGGTGCCGAGGACGGCGTACGCGTCCGGGTTGACGATGATCCGGTCCGCGGGGGCCTCGGCCGGGCCGCCGACCTCGCCCGTGGTGACCGCCGCGATGCCCCGGTACTGGGAGGCGGGTGAGCCGAGCAGTCCCGCCATGCCCTCCAGCGTCCTGGGCACCTGGACGACGACATGCCGGGCCCAGTCGGTGCCCCAGGCGCCCGACACGGCCGGTACGGCATGGTCCGCGAGGTCGGCGTACATGTGCAGTTCCTCGCTGGACTGGCCGGTGCCCAGGACGAGGCTGTGCCTGCCGCGGACGACGGTCACCTCGCCCTGGTCCCACAGCTGTTGGGCGGACTTCCTGGCGGCCGTGTCCGAGTCGACGTACCACTGCCCGTCGGCGTTCCGGGACAGGGCGAGCGTGCGGCCCACGGTGACGGGGGCGTTGTCGTAGCCCTGGAGGCGGTAGCGCAGTTCGGTGTCGGCGGTGGCCTCGTCGCCGGTGCGGTGGAGGGTGGTGACGCGGTACGACCAGGCGGCGAGCGGCACACCGCGCAGGTTCTCGAACCAGCTGAGCGCGCCCGTCTTCAGGAAGGCCGCCCGGTCGCGGTCGAGTACGGCGATGGAGCGGTGGTCGAGGAGCCGCTGCAGGTCGGCCCGGCCGGTGTCGGTCGCGGACCTGCCGCCGCAGGACACCAGGGCGGCCACGAGCAGCAGAACGAGCGCCACCACCCGGCACCTCGACGCCCGCCTGCGACCAGCCACTTCCCGATCGTAAGGCCGAAATGCCCGTCCGGTCAGACCCGGGTGACGGACGAGACCGGCATCATGTTGACCGGGTCGTAGCGCACGGGGGCGCCCGGGTAGGGCGCGTGGATCACCTGGCCGTTGCCGACGTACATGGCGACATGGCTGGCGTCGGACCGGTAGACGACCAGGTCGCCGGGCTGGGCCTGGGAGAGCGGGACCTGCCGGCCGGCGTAGCGCTGCTCCTGCGAGGTGCGCGGGAGATGGACGCCGGCCTGGGCGTACGACCACTGCATCAGGCCGGAGCAGTCGAAGCCGGAGGGGCCCGCTGCGCCCCACACATAGGGCTTGCCGAGGGCGGAGCGGGCGGCGGCGATGGCGGCGGCCGCGCGGGTGTCGGGCGGGACGACACCGGAGAGGTCGGGGATGTCCTCGCGGCCGTCGCGGGAGGCGCGTTTGTAGGCGGCGCGCTCCGCGAACGGCATGGAGTTGAGCAGTTGCCGCGCCTTGGCGAGCTTCTTCTCGACGGTCTTCTTGTGGCTCTCGACCGCTTTGCGGCTCTGCTCCAGCTCAGCCAGCTTGCCGGTCGCCTCCGCGCGCTCCTGGGCGAGCTCGCGCATCGCGGACTGGAAGTCCTTGAGCTCGTCGGCCTGGTGGGCGGTGATGCGGTCGAGGACGGAGGCCTTGTCGAGGTAGTCGGCGGGATCGTCGGAGAGGAGCAGCGCGATGGTCGGATCGAGGCCGCCGGCGCGGTACTGGGCGCCGGCCAGCGAACCGAGCGACTGGCGCATGGAGTTGATGCGCTGCTGCTGGCGGGCGATGTGGTCCTGGGCGTCGCCGATCTGACGGCGCAAAGTGCCGGCGGTCTCGTCGGCCTTGTCGTAGGCCTCGGTCGCCTTCTCGGCCTCCTCGTAGAGACGGTCCGCCTCGGCCTTGGTGTCGGTGTGCGGGTCGGCGTGCGCCGGTACGGCGCCGAGGACGGCGGCCGCGGCGGACAGGACGCACAGGGCGGTGCCGGCGCCCCGGTTGAACCCGGACGACGGTGCAAGGCGGCGATGGGACCCCACGAGTAGCCGTACTCCTTCCATGTGTCGGACGCCACCGGTCTCCCCCGGGCGCCGGGGGAAACGCGGCAGACATTGACGCCCTCTCCGGCCCGAGGGCAGGAGATTCAGGTCCGCACCGCTTCGCGGCGCCACCACGGGTTCCTGTTTCACAGGCCGCCGCCGACCCGTGTGGGCTGGTCCTACGCGGCCTCCGCAGGCGTGACTTCCCGCCCGTCCGGCGGTAGGCCCCACAACTTCCGTCGAAGGACGCGGCGATGCTAGCGGCGCGGGCACGCCCCGGCCAAAGACCTCCGCGACCACAACAAAGCGACGCCCCGCCTCTGACGCAGGTCATCGGCGGGGCGCGGGGTCAGTTGAAGTTGTCGCAATTCGCCCGTTCGGGCGTCGTGTTGTGACGCGTCGAGGGGGCTACGGGGTCAGATCCGGACGCCGAACTGGAACGGCATGTCGCTCATCGACTCGTAGCGCACGACGGTGCCGGTGCGCGGGGCGTGCAGGACCATGCCGTTGCCCGCGTAGAGGCCGACGTGGTGCAGGTCGCCGTAGAAGAGCACGAGGTCGCCGACCTTGAGCTGGCTCTCGCTGTAGATGCGGGTGCCGGCGTTGGCCTGGGCCTCGGAGGTGCGCGGGATGGTGACGCCGGCCGCCGCGTATGCCTGCGAGGTGAGGCCGGAGCAGTCGAAGGAGTTGGGGCCGGAGGCGCCGTAGCTGTACGGCTTGCCGAGCTGGTCCTGCGCCCAGGCGAAGGCGGCGGCGGCCCGGTTGGAGGCGGCGGTGCTGTTGCCCAGGTCCACGCGCGAGCTGGCACTGCGGCTGGCGCGGGCGTCGGCGGCGGCGAGGGCGGCGCGCTCGGCGGCCGTCAGGGAGTTGAGGAGCTTCTGCGCGGAGGCGAGCTTGGCCTGGACGGCCTGCTTCTGCTTGGCCAGTTCGGCGCGGGTGGAGGAGAGGTCCTTGAGCTTGTCGGAGGCCTCGGCGCGCTCCTGCGCGAGTTCGCGCTGCTTCTCCTGGATCTTCTTCAGCGCCTCGACCTGCTGGGCGCTGAGCTGGTCCATGGTGGACGCCTTGTCCAGGTAGTCGTCGGGGTTCGACGACAGGAACAGCTGGACGGAGGAGTCGATGTTGCCGGTGCGGTACTGGGCGGCCGCCGCCAGGCCTATGGAGTCGCGGAGGGTGTTGAGGTCCTCCTGGCCGCGGGCCACGTTGTCCTGGATGGTGGAGATCTCCTTCTGGAGCTTCTCCTGCTTCTCCTTGGCGCCGTCGAGCTTCTCGCTGGCCTGCTCGGCCTGCTCGTAGAGGGCGTCGACCTTCGCCTTGACCTCGTCCTTGGAGGGCTTCTCGCTCGGTGCCGCGTTGGCGGCCTGGGCGCTGAAGGCAACGGCGGCAGCAGCGGCTGTGGTCAGCACGGTCACGCGCGTACGGCTCGGCTGCTTGGGTCGACGGTGGGACGCCACGGAGGTGAACTCCTTCTTTTGAGTGATCACCCGGTCGGAGGTTCGAGCCCAGACCCTAGTGACCTACTCGTGATCAGTTCAAATCCTCAGGAGCAAAATCTCGTCACAGCATGCATTCTTTACACACAACTCACATGCAGTAATGCGCGATTGACCCTACGTTGCGTGACGATCCCGGCCAATTCGGTCATGCTGCACCTTCCCGGGGATAACCCCCGAACCCCCAGCAGAACGACAGGTCGGACCACGCGACCGGCACGGACACGCGCGGAAATTCCTGAGCAAACCCGCAACGTCGCCCTTCAGGACAGCCGCTTGAGCAGCATGGCAGACGCGACCGGTCGGGCACCCGCCCGGGCCACCCCGTCGGCGACCTCCCGGTCGGTCGAGGCGACGATGACGGGCCGTCCCGGCGGCTCGGCGCGCACCAGTTGGCGGATCAACTCGTCGGCCGTGACGCCCGCTTTGGAGAACAGCACCCGCACGCCCCGCGGCGGCGCCAGCAGCACCGGCGCGGCCAGCTCGGCCCCGTCGAAGACACAGGTGACCTCGGCGCCGGTCTGCGCGGCCAGCTGCGAGAGCTGGCCCAGCAGCCTGAGGCGCTGCTTCTCCAGGGGCATCTGGGGATAGCCGGTCTTGGTGACGTTGTAGCCGTCGACCACCAAGTGGGCCTGGGGCAGAGCGAGTAGCTGGTCCAGGATGGCCGGGTCGTGCTCGGACAGGGCACGCGCGGCGATGTCCTTCGGGGTCATTCGTCCCGGTTCGACCGCATCGACCGTTTCCGCGGGCCGCACCGACACCGGCGGCAGCGCGAGTTCGCGCCTGAGTCCCTGCGCCGCGTCAAGAACGGTGTCCAGAAGCAGACGCACGCGCATGTCCTCGACACTGCGCCCCTCCCGTGCTGCTTTGCGCGTGGCCTCCAGCGCGGCCTCCGACTCTCCGAGCCGCGCCTTGAGCCGCCGCGTCTCGCTCTCGGCGGCGGACACCTGCGCCTGCCCCTCGGTCCGCACGGCCTCCATCTCGCCCTGGACCTTGCGCAGGGCGGCCTCGCCCCGCTTGACGTCACTGAGGGCCGCGCGCAGCTTGCGGTGAAGCGATTCGGCGTCCTTCTTGGCGGACTCCAGCTCCAGCCGCAGCCGCTCGGTCTCGGCGCGCGTCTGGTCCCGGGCGGCCGTGAGTTCCTCACGCAGCCGCTCCAGCTCGGCCCGGCTCTCCTCGTCGGCCCGCTCGGCGTCGGCCCGCTGGGCCTCCTCGCCGGCCGCGGTCACCAGCTTCACCCAGCCCGTCGGGCGCAGAACATAGGCCGCGGCCGCCACGTCGAGCGGATCCGCGGCCGGGGGCGGCGAGCCGGAGTCGAGAGCGCCGGCGAGCTCCGGCTGAGCCTCTCTCAGCTTCTCCCCGATGCGCTGCCGGAACAGCGGATCGGTCTCCAGCGCGGACGCCATGGCGTTACCGGCGAACTTGGCCCGCCGGTTGGGCGCGAACCGGGCGTACTGCCGCAACTGGGCGGGCAGTTCAGCGACGGTCAGTCCACCGAACCCGTCCGAGACGATCTGTACGACTCTTCTGCGCACGCCGTCGGGCAGCGGACGGTCGAGCACCTCAGCGGCGCCGTCGCCCGGCTCCCCGCCTTGTGTCTCCACCATCCGTCACCCCATCACCTGTGCGGGCCGCCCCTGTCAGGAGTCGGCGCCCGGCCTGTCCACGAGTTCCACCTGATCCACGGCGTTGCACCAGCGGCAGCGCACCGACTCGATGGTCTCACTGACCACCTCGCGCTCCTCGACCTTCGGCTCTCCGGCCAGGTCGAGGTGGATGTACTCGACGACCTTCGAGGAGCGCGTCACGTCGAAACGCGTGAGGTTGCCGCAGAGGGTGCAGCGCCACCGCGTCGTGGCGGTCGGCAGGGGAACCGTCATCGTGACTGTGCTCTTTCCATCCAGTGTCCGTGACGCGCCAGCTTCCCTGGAGCGTGTGGCCGTAACCCTACGGCCTGGCGGCAACTCGCCGCCCGTCCGTCCGCGGCGGCGAGGCGGTCTGTTCGGTTGCGTCCTGTTACGTCATGCTCTGTGTCCATGATCGGCAACTGGAGCGTGACCGTCAGCAACGCGATCCGGCGCCCCTCGGCGCCCATGACCTACGCACTGATCGCCCTGTGCTGCCTGATCTTCGTCATCGGCCCGGCGGGGGGTCTGAATCCGGCCTACGGCTCCAAGGACGCGCTCCTCGCCGCCCAGCGCGCGTACTTCCACCGCTGGGGCGTGGTCCCCGCCGAGCTCTTCGGGGGCACCCCCGGAGCCGCCCTGACCCCCCTCACGGCCCTCTTCGTGCACGGCAGCTGGGTGCACCTGCTGGGCAACATGCTCTTCCTCTACGTCTTCGGCGTGATGACCGAGGAACGGATGGGCCGCGTGCAGTTCACCCTCTTCTACGTCGGCTGCGGCTACCTGGCCCTGCTGGGGTACGCGGCCGCCAACTCCGCCTCCGAGCAGTCGCTGGTCGGCGCCTCCGGGGCGATCTCCGCGGTCCTGGGCGCCTTTCTGTACCTGTTCCCCGGGGCCAGGGTGACAAGCCTGCTCCCGTTTCTCTTCTTCCTCCCGCTGCGGTTCCCCGCGTGGGTGGTGCTGCCCTTCTGGGCGTCCCTGCAGTGGCTGGCGGCCGGGCGGGCGGCCCAGGGGCCCGGGGTGGCCTATCTGGCCCACCTGGTGGGCTTCGGCCTGGGCTTCGGCTGCGCGTGGGCCCGTTTCCGCCGTACGACTAGAGTGAAGCCCGCCCCAGCAACGGCCCCCGAGGGAGAGAACCAGCCGTGATCACCGCGATCGTCCTCATCAAGACCAGCGTGGACCGGATTCCCGAGATCGCGGAGCGCATCGCCGCGCTGGACTCCGTCAGCGAGGTCTTCTCCGTCACGGGGACGTACGACCTGATCGCCATGGTCCGCGTGAAGCAGCACGAGGACCTGGCGGAGGTCATCCCGGGCAGCATCAGCAAGATCCCGGGCGTGGAGGCGACGGACACACACGTGGCGTTCCGCACGTACTCCCAGCACGACCTGGAGGCGGCGTTCGCGATCGGGCTGGACAGCTAGCCGCTCAAATCCCGGCCGCTCAGGTCCAGGGCGGCGATGCCCTCGGCGGTCGCCACGTAGACGCGCTTGCCGTGGACGACGGCGCTGTGGACGCCGTCCTCGGGCCCGAGGTCGCCGAGGGACAGCTTGCCGCGCTGCTTGCCGCCCCGGTCCACCACGTAGAGGGCGCCGCCCAGACGGACGTAGACGGAGTTCCCGGCGACGGTGGGATCGCTGTGGTCCGATCCGCCCGGTGAACCGTCGAAGGTCCACCGCGTCGATCCGTCCGAGGGGTCGAGGGCCGCGAGCCGGCCCTGGTCGGTGGTGACGGCGAGGTCGCCGAAGCGTACGCAGGTGAAATACCGCCGACCGCCCGCGTCGTCGCTGGCGGCGTTCCACACGGTCGTGCCGCTGAGGTTGATGCCGTGCAGCGGGAGGTCGCCGCTGGCTCCCACGAGCAGCGTGCGGCCGACCAGCGTGGGACGCCCGGCGTCGCCGCCGGTCGGGGCCGACCAGCGCCGGTTCCCGTCCTTGACGTCCAGGGCGTCGACCACGTTCCCGAAGGTGCCGACATAGGCCACACCGCCCGCCACCGTCGGCTCGCTGGTGGGCCCGAAGGTCGTCCGCGCGTACCAGCGGACGTCACCCGCCGAGGTGTAGGCCCGCACGCCGCCCGCGTCCGCCGTACCGCTCGCGACCAGCACCAGGTCACCTGCGGCCACGGGGAACTGGCTGCCGCCGGTTCCGGTGATCTTCCTGGTCCAGCGGACCTTCCCGTCCGGCCCGACCGCGCACAGCTTCGACGCCGCCTCGCCCCCGTTCTCCAGCAGGCAGTAGGCCCCGTCGGCGGTGGCCAGCGGCGGCATCACCGGCCCGCCCAGGTCGACGGACCACAGCTTCTTCCCGGTGGGGGACACGGCGTGCAGCGAACCGTCCGCGCCCCCGATGTACACCGTGTCGCCGGCGGGTGACAGCGCGACGCACGCCCCGTGCCGGCCGCCCGCCCGACCGCCGAGCCCGCCGACGCCGTACGTCCAGTCCACCCCGGCGGGCAGCGAGGCGGACGGCGACCGGGACGTGGACACGGAGGTCGCGGACGGATCGCCGGCCGTCCCCGGCCTGCCCCCGCCGCCCTGGTCCCGCAGCCACAGCCAGCCACCGGTTCCGGCTCCCGCGGCGACCACGGCCCCTCCCACCAGCACCCTCAACAGGCCGCGGCGGGAGGGTCGTTCGCCGTCGGCGACGGTGCTGTCGGTCACGTCCGCCACGGTCGCGTCGGCCGCGGTCACCCCGGTCATGGTCATCGGAGCGACGTACTCGACCCTGCTCTCCCGCTCGCCGGAGTCCCGTTCCGGAAGCCAGCGCTCAATCTCCTCGGCGGGTTCGGCCAGGGGCGACGCGGCCTTCGTGTACCAGCCGGGGCGCAGGCCCTCGCGCAGGGTGTCGGCGGTGTGCCCGGCGGTCCCGGTCAGCCGGGCCGGCGTCGGCCGGTCTGCGGGGTCGTCACGCAGACAGGACTCCACCAGCCCGCGCAGGCTCTCCGGCACTCCCGACAGGTCGAAGTCGCGGGTCAGGATGCGGAGCAGGATCACCGAGTCCTGGCCCTCGCCGAAGGGTTCGCGGCCCGCGGCGGCGTAGGCGAGGACCGCGCCGAGGGAGAAGACGTCGCTGGGCGGGCCGACCTCGGCGCCGTTGCGGATCTGCTCGGGCGAGACATAGCCGACCGAGCCGACGACCGCCCCGGTGTTGGTCAGCGCGGTCGCCTCCAGGGCCCGTACGATCCCGAAGTCGATGACCCGTGGGCCGTCCGGCGCCAGCAGGATGTTGGAGGGCTTCAGGTCCCGGTGGACCATGCCCTTGGCGTGGATCGCGGCGAGCGCCTCACCGAGGGCGCCGGCGAGCAGCCGTACCGCCGGCTCGGGCAGCGCGCCGTGGTCGAGGACGGCGTCCCGCAGGTTCGGCCCGTCCACGAACTCCGTCGCCATCCACGGCCGTTCGGCCTCGGTGTCGGCGTCGACGACCCGGGCGGTGTAGGTGCCCGCCCCGCCGATGCTCTGCGCGGCCCGCACCTCCTGCCGGAACCGGGCCCGGAAGGTGCGGTCCTCCGCGTGCTCGGCCCGCACCACCTTCACGGCCAGCCGCGGGCCGCCCCGCGCCTCGGCCAGGTACACCTCGCCCATGCCACCCGCGCCGAGCCTGCCCAGCACCTCGTACGGCCCGATCCGTCGCGGATCGTTCGCGCGCAGCGCCTCCACCCGTGCTCCCCCTGTCCAGCGTCCGGCTGCCGAGGGGGAGCGTATACGTCAGAAGGCGTACGGCGGGTCAGACCGCCGGGACGCAGCGGCCGTCCTCGGTCCGGTACCGCCACTTCGCGCCATCCGTCACCAGTTCCCCGACGGCGTTCACGAACCGCTCCACGTGCTCGTCGGGGGTGCCGGCGCCGAAGCTCACGCGGATGGCGTTGAGGGACTTCTCGCCGGGCGCCGCCTCGGGGGCACCGCACTCGCCCTGGGTCTGCGGGTCGGAGCCCAGCAGGGTCCTGACCAGCGGGTGGGCGCAGAAGAGGCCGTCGCGGACGCCGATGCCGTACTCGGCGGAGAGGGCGGCGGCGAAGTGGGAGCTGTTCCAGCCCTCGACGACGAAGGAGATCACGCCGACGCGGGGGGCGTCGTCGCCGAAGAGGGAGAGGATCCGGACCTCCGGGACCTCGGCCAGGCCCGCCCGCACCTTCTCGATCAGGTGCTGCTCGCGGGCGACGAGCGTGTCGAAGCCCGCCTCCGTCAGCGCCTTGCAGGCCGAGGCGATGGAGTAGGCGCCGATCACGTTCGGGGAGCCGGCCTCGTGCCGCGCCGCGCTCTCGTGCCACTCCACGTCCACTCCCCCGTCCTCGCGCCGGGTGACCTTGCGGCTGGCGCCGCCGCCCGCGAGGTACGGGTCGGCCGCCCGCAGCCAGTCGGCCCGTCCGGCCAGGACGCCGGAGCCGAAGGGGGCGTACAGCTTGTGGCCGGAGAAGGCGACCCAGTCGACGTCCAGGTCACGGACGGACACGGGGTGGTGCGGGGCCAGCTGGGCTGCGTCCAGGACGATCCGGGCGCCGTGCGCGTGGGCGGCGGCGGCCAGCTCACGGACCGGCCACAGCTCGCCGGTGACGTTCGAGGCGCCGGTGACGCAGACCAGGGCCGGCCCGTGGGGGTCACGGTCGGCGAGGGCGCGCTCCAGCGTCTGGACGGCCTGCCGCGGGGTGCGCGGGGCGTTGAGGTAGGTGACCCGCGCGTCCTTCCAGGGCAGCAGCGAGGCGTGGTGCTCGGTCTCGAAGACGAAGACCTGGCAGTCGGCGGGGAGCGCGGCGGCGAGGAGGTTGAGCGAGTCGGTGGTCGACCGGGTGAAGATCAGCTGGTCGTCTGCACGGCAGTCGAGGAACTCGGTGACCGTCCGGCGGGCGTTCTCGAACAGGTCGGTGGAGAGCTGGGAGAGGTAGCCGGCACCGCGGTGGACACTTCCGTAGTACGGCGCGTACGCGGCCACGTCGTCCCAGACGCGCTGCAGGGCGGGGGCGCTGGCCGCGTAGTCGAGGGCCGCGTAGGTGACTTCGCCGCCCGTGACGAGCGGGACGGTGACATCTCGGCCCAGAACGGGCAGCGGGGCGCAAATGGTCTGGGGGGCGGCAGCGGTGAAGACAGACATGGGGAACTCCCGTGAGAAGAAAGGTGAGATGGGTGTGCGGAGGCGGGGCTCGGCGCCCTATCGCATTCGCTTGCTCACGGAAGACTCCCTCGAACGACCAGGACCCCTGGTTTCGAGAGGGGCCCGCGCTTGCCGTAGACCTCACTGCCTACGGCCTGGTCTTCACCCGGGGCACCCCGCCACGGACGGAGGGTTGCCGGACAGTCGGCCGGGGCCTCATGACTGTCACTCATGACCTGATACAGGAACGTACGTGAAGTGATCGCGGTCCCGCAACTCGTGTCCGCATCACGGGACCGCACCCCATGGGGTCACGCGTTGCTGGCCGCCACCCAGCGCTCCAGCGCCCGCTTGGCCGAGCCGGAGTCGATCGACTCCTCCGCCTTGGCCATGCCGGCACGGAGCTGCTCGGCAAGTGTCCCGGGGCCCGGGTCGAGGGCCACCAGAGCCGCCGCCGCGTTCAGGAGCACGGCGTCCCGGACCGGGCCACGCTCACCGTCCAGCAGCCGCCGGGCGACCTCCGCGTTGTACGACGGGTCGGCACCCCGCAGGGCCTCGACCGGGACCAGCTCGATACCCACGTCCCTCGGGTCGAAGCTCTCCTCGGTGACCTTGCCGTCGCGGACGATCCAGACCCGGGACGTGGAAGTGGTCGTCAGCTCGTCGAAGCCGTCGTCGCCGCGGAAGACGAGGGAGGAGTTGCCGCGCTCGGCGAGGACGCCGGCGATGAGGGGCGCCAGCCGCGGGTCGGCGACGCCCACCGCCTGGGCCTTGACCTTCGCCGGGTTGGTCAGCGGGCCGAGGGCGTTGAAGGTCGTCCGGATGCCCAACTGGCCGCGTGCGGCGGCCACATGACGCAGCGCCGGGTGGAACTTGATGGCGAAGCAGAAGGTGATGCCGGCCTCTTCGGCGACCTCGGCCACCCGCTTCGGCGTCAGTGCCAGGTTGACGCCCAGCTTCTCCAGGACGTCCGAGGCGCCGGACGCCGAGGACGCGGCCCGGTTACCGTGCTTGACGACCTTCGCGCCCGTGCCGGCGATGACGATCGCCGACATCGTGGAGATGTTCACCGTCTTCGCGCCGTCGCCGCCCGTACCGACGATGTCGACGGTGCGGCCCGGCACCTCGATGACGTTCGCGTGCTCGTACATCGTCCGGACGAGGCCGGTGATCTCCTCGACCGTCTCGCCCTTGGCCCGCAGGGCCACCGCGAAGCCGGCGATCTGCGCGTCGGTCGCCTCGCCGCGCATGATCAGGTCCATCGCCCAGGCGGTGTCGTCGGCGGTGAGGTCGTGGCCGTCCAGCAGGCCGTTCAGCAGCTTGGGCCAGGAACGGCCCGCCGCGGTGTCGCCTCCAGCGGGGGTCACAGCGCTCATACGGCCGCTCCTGGGTGTCGTAGAAGAGAGTGCGCATCCGTTGTGCGCATCCCCACCCTATCCAGCTCAGAGCATGGAGAAGGGCCCCGTCCGAACACCGGACGGGGCCCTTCTGCCGCGCCGTGGCGAGCGCAGCGATCAGCAGCGATCAGTGGTGGCCGTGGCCGCTCGTGATCTCCTTGTACTCCTCGACGGTCGGCTTCGGGATCTGGGACTCCTCGCCGTAGTACGCCTCGCTGAGCTTGGCGCGCAGCTTCTGGGAGCCCTTGACCTTGCGCTCGACGCCGTTCTCGTCGACCGTCGGGCCGATCTCGGCCGGCTTGTACTGCTCGTGCGCCGTGAGGGTGTGCAGGGCCTCCTGGCTGAGCGGCTCGTGGACCTCGATGAACTCACCGTGCGGCAGGCGCTTGATGATGCCCGACTCGCGGCCGTGCAGCACCTTGTCCCTGTCCCGGCGCTGCAGGCCGAGGCAGATCCGCTTGGTGGCGACGAACACGAGCACCGGCACGAGGAAGAACGCGATCCGGACGAACCAGGTGATCGAGTTGATCGACAGGTGGAAGTGGGTGGCCCACAGGTCGTTGCCGCCACCGATCATCATCACGAAGTACCAGGAGATCCACGCGGCACCGAAGGCGGTACGCGTCGGCGCGTTGCGCGGACGGTCCAGGATGTGGTGCTCGCGCTTGTCGCCGGTGACCCAGGACTCGATGAACGGGTAGACCGCGATCGCGACCAGGACCAGCGGGAAGACCACGAGCGGGATGAACACACCCAGGACGAGCGTGTGACCCCAGACGTTGATCTCCCAGCCGGGCATCGACCGGATCAGGCCCTCGGAGAAGCCCATGTACCAGTCGGGCTGGGCGCCGGTCGACACCTGGTCCGGACGGTACGGGCCCATGGCCCAGATCGGGTTGATCGAGGCGATCGCCGCGATGGCCGCGATGACACCGAAGACCAGGAAGAAGAAGCCGCCGGCCTTCGCCATGTACACGGGCAGCAGGGGCATGCCGACGACGTTGTTGTTCGTCTTTCCGGGACCCGCGAACTGCGTGTGCTTGTGGTAGAAGACCAGGATCAGGTGGCCGACCACCAGGCCGAGCATGATGCCCGGCAGCAGCAGGATGTGGATCGAGTAGAAGCGGGCCACGAAGTCGCCGCCCGGGAACTCGCCGCCGAAGAGGAACATCGACAGGTAGGTGCCGACGATCGGCACGGACAGGACCGCGCCCTCCATGAAGCGGACACCGGTGCCGGAGAGCAGGTCGTCCGGGAGCGAGTAGCCGGTGAAGCCGGTGAACATGCCCAGGACGAACAGCAGGAAACCGAACAGCCAGTTGATCTCACGCGGCTTGCGGAACGCGCCGGTGAAGAACACGCGCATCATGTGCACGAACATGCCGGCGAGGAAGATCAGCGCCGCCCAGTGGTGGATCTGCCGGATCAGCAGACCACCGCGCACGTCGAAGGAGATGTGCAGGGTGGAGTTGAACGCCTCCGACATCATCTGGCCCTGCAGCGGGATGTAGCTGCCGTGGTACTCCACCTCGTTCATCGACGGGTGGAAGAACAGCGTCAGATACACACCCGTGAGGATGATGATGATGAAGCTGTAGAGGCAGACCTCGCCCAACATGAACGACCAGTGGTCGGGGAAGATCTTGCGCATGTTGCTCTTGGCCAGGGAGTAGATCCCCAGCCGCCCGTCGGCCCAGTCGGCGACGCGCTCGCCGGCCGGCGCTTTGCCGCGCCGTGCCTCGGTTTCGGTGTTGGTGCTCATCCGCGCTCCCAGAATGCAGGACCGACGGGCTCTTCGAAGTCGCCGAGCGCCTCGAGGTAGCCCTCGTCGTTCACGCTGATCCGCAGCTGCGGCAGAGCGTGACCGGCGGGGCCGAAGATCACCCGGGCACCGTCGGAGAGGTCGAAGGTGGACTGGTGGCAGGGGCAGAGCACGTGGTGCGTCTGCTGCTCGTACAGGGAGATCGGACAACCGACGTGGGTGCAGATCTTCGAGTAGGCCACGATGCCCTGGTAGGACCACTCGAGTTCCTGCTTGTCCTTGATGTTGTCCGGCTGGATCCGGACGATCATCAGGGCCGCCTTGGCGATCTCGGTCTGGAAGTCCTCGTCGTGCTCCTCCAGGCCCTCGGGCTTGGCGAAGGTGAGCGAGCCGACCGCGATGTCCGCGGGACGCAGCGGCAGGTTCGTGTTCATGTTGACGAGCAGCTTGCCCTTGGACCACAGCGTGTGGCGGAGCTTGGTCCCCGGCAGCGGGCCGAGGTCGCGCAGCAGCATGACGCCGGAGAGCGGGAACAGGGCCAGCGCGCCGAACATCGTGTTGCGGATCAGCTTGCGACGGCCGAGCGCGGACTCCTTGGCGCCCTGCGCGAAGTCGGCCATGACCTTGGCCTTGACCTCGGGGGACGCCTCGATCGGGTGCCGCTCGTCGGCGATCTCCACGTCGGACATCAGGGTGCGGGCCCAGTGGACCGCGCCCGCGCCGATCGCGAACAGGGCCAGACCGAGGGTCAGGCCGAGCGCGAAGTTCAGCGCGTTGATGTGCCCGATCGGGAAGACGAAGATCGCCTTGTCGTGCGGGATCGCCACGTACGAGGCGATGAAGCCGACCGTGGCCAGCATCGACACCGTGAACAGCATGGCCACCGTGCGTTCGGACCGCCGGGCGGCCGCCTCGTCGATGTCCTGGACCCGGTGCTCGTGCGGCGGCAGGCCGGGGTCGGCGAACGGGTCCTTCTCGTCCGCGACGCCTACCGCGCCGTGCGCGTCCTGCTCTGCGGGCAGGTTCTCTTCTGGAATGTCTTGGCTACTCATGACTTCTTGGCCTTTGCGGTCCGAGCGGCGACCCAGACGGCGACCGCGATCAGCGCGCCGAGTCCGAAGATCCAGGCGAACAGGCCCTCGGAGACCGGGCCGAGTCCGCCCAGCTCAAGGCCGCCGGGGCTCTCGGTGTCGTCACCGTTGACCGCGTTCAGGTACGCGATGATGTCCTTCTTGTTCTGCTCCGACAGCGTGGTGTCGGGGAACGACGGCATGTTCTGCGGGCCGGTCTGCATGGCCTCGTAGATGTGCTTCGGGTCGACGCCCTCGAGGCTCGGCGCGAACTTGCCGTGCGTGAGCGCACCACCCTTGCCAGTGAAATTGTGGCACTGCGCGCAGTTGGTACGGAACAGCTCGCCACCCTTGGCGATGTCGGCGCCGTCGGGGCCGTACTGCGCCTTCGTCGGGATGGACGGGCCCGCGCCGAGGGAGGAGATGTATGCGGCGAGCTGGTCGATCTCGGCCTGCGTGTAGATGACCTTCTTGCGCGGGATCTGCGCGCCCGGCTGCTGGGCCGGCATACGGCCGGTGCCGACCTGGAAGTCGACGGCCGCGGCGCCCACGCCGACGAGGCTCGGGCCGTCGGTGGTTCCCTGACCGCCGGTTCCGTGGCAGCTGGCGCAGCCGACGGAGTAGAGCTTCTTGCCCTCGTCGATGGCGAGAGACTGGGCAGTGTCATCGGCCTGCGCCTTGCTCGCGGGTGCGAACGCGGCGTACAGCCCCCCTGTGCATGCCAGCGCGAGGAGTAGGACGACGAGCGCCGCCATGGGATGGCGTCGTCGTGCGGAGAGCTTTTTCACGGATTACCCCGGTGTCAGGATCTTCTGCGTCGATGCTTGTGGGTTGTGCGCCGCGCGGGCGCACGCGGGACCAGGCCCGGCTACTTGATCAGGTAGATCGTGGCGAAGAGGCCGATCCACACGACATCGACGAAGTGCCAGTAGTAGGACACGACGATGGCCGCGGTCGCCTGTTCGTGGGTGAACCTCTTCGCCGCGTAGGTGCGGCCGAGGACGAACAGGAAGGCGATGAGGCCGCCCGTCACGTGCATGCCGTGGAACCCGGTGGTCAGGTAGAACACCGAGCCGTACGGGTCCGAGGAGAGCGAGAGCCCGTCCTTCTTCACCAGCTCCGTGTACTCGTAGATCTGACCGCCGATGAAGATCGCACCCATCACGAACGTGATGATGAACCAGCCCCGGAGCTTCTTCACGTCCCCGCGCTCGGCGGCGAACACGCCGAGCTGGCAGGTGAGGGAGGAGAGCACCAGGATCGTGGTGTTGGTCGCGGAGAACGGAAGGTTGAGATGGCTCGCCATCTCCTTCCAGTGATCCGGACCGGTCACCGATCGCAGGGTGAAGTACATCGCGAAGAGGGCCGCGAAGAACATCAGCTCGGAACTCAGCCAGATGATGGTTCCGACGCTGGTGAGGTTCGGCCGGTTGACCGACGGGTGCGCGTGCCCGGTTTCTACTGTCGTTGCTGTCGCCACGACCGACATTATGTCGGTCGCTTATCCCGCCCTCACCCCGGGGGGTGCCGTTCGGAGTGTTGCTCCCGTCCATACCGGTGTTGACGTGGTGTTGAACGGAGTAACATCCGGCGCGACAAGCCTTTCCGTACGACGCCGACGTCTCGGAGGAACTATGCAGCCGACCGCCACCGTGCTGGTCTACAGCGACGACTCCAACACTCGCGAGCAGGTTCGGCTGGCCACCGGGCGCAGGCCCGCTCCGGACGTGCCCGTGGTGGAGTTCGTGGAGTGCGCGACACCCGCCGCCGTCGTCAGGGAGCTGGACAAGGGCGGCATCGACGTCTGTGTCCTGGACGGCGAGGCCGTGCCGATGGGCGGCATGGGGATGTGCCGTCAGATCAAGGACGAGGTCTTCAACTGCCCGCCGGTACTGCTGCTCATCGGCCGGCCCCAGGACGCGTGGCTGGCGACCTGGAGCCGCGCGGACGCCGCTGTGACGCTCCCGGTGGACCCCGTGGAGTTCGCCTCAGCGCTGGCCTCCCTGCTGCGCAGGAAGAGCCTTCAGCAGAGCGCCTAGGGGGCCCCTAGACCTGTCACACCGACTCTGGGCGCAGCTTTGCCACGTCCTCGGGGCGGGGCGCGTCAGGCGTCCCGCCCACCAGGGCACTGCCCTGGCGCCAGGTCTTCCAGACCATGTTCCAGTCGCCGAAGCCGTTGCCGAAGTCCTCCATGGTGTGGCCGTTGGAGTTGATGACCTGGACGACGTCGCCCTCGTGGATGTTGTCGAAGAACCACTCGGCGTTGGAGGTGCTCATGCCGGTGCAGCCGTGGGAGACGTTCGCGTAGCCCTGGGAGCCGACCGACCAGGGGGCGGCGTGGACGTACTCGCCGCTCCAGGTGACGCGGGTGGCGTAGTAGACGGGAAGGTCGTACGAGTCCGCCGAGCCCTCGGCGATGCCGACGGTGGTACCGCGCATACGTACGTACTGCTGCTTCTCCAGCACCACCTTGACACCGTTGCGGGTCTCGAAGCCGGGCTTGCCGGTGGTGACCGGGATCTGTTTGATCTCCTCGTCGTTCTTGTAGAACGTCAGGGAGTGCGACGAGGCGTCGGTGACGGCGATGATGCGGTCGCCGATGGTCAGCTTGAGGGACTGGGACTTGGCGCCCCAGAGCCGGTCGCCGATCTTCACGCCGTCGAGGTCGCTGTGGACCGAGACGGTGGCGTGGGCCGGCCAGTACTCCTTGGGCCGGTAGTGGAGTTCCTTGTCGTCGACCCAGTGCCAGGCGCCGTCGACGGCCGGTACGGAGTCGACGCGCAGGGCCCGTTCGACTATCGCCCGTTGTGCCTCGTCCTTGACGGGACTGTCGAGTTGGGCCGTGATGGGCTGGCCGACGCCGTAGCTGCCCGAATCCGGGCCGAACTTGACCTTCAGCCGCTTCTTGGTGGTGGGCTTGCTGGTGTCGAGGGTGAGCACCTTGCGGCCGGGCGCCCCGTCCTCGTCCTCGGTGCTCACATGGAGCGTGTAGTGGGCGTTGGCGGCCAGCGGGGAGGTGCTGTGCCAGCGGGAGCCGTCGGCGGAGAGTTCGCCCGTCACATAGCGGCCCGTGGCGTCCTCGGCGGTGACGTCGGTGATGCGGCCGTCGTCGTGGACGGTGACCTCGAGGGGCTTGTCCGGGTCGGCCTGCTTGTGGTCGCCCTTGGGCCCGTTGAAGGAGATCTGGTCCGACGCGTCGTACGGCTTGGCGGTCAGCGGGTTGCCGCCGCTGCCGCAAGCGGTGCCGCCCGCGCCTAGGGCGATCACCAGCAGCGTGCAGCTGACGAGGGTGCGGGTGCGCGGAGTGTGGTTCATGACTTCGACGCTAGGGAGCGTCGTCAATCGCGGCACGCCGGGTGACACGTACGAGGGACACACATTGCGGCAAAAGCAGGAGCCCGGACCCTCCTCACGGAGTGTCCGGGCCCTTGAAGCGCTCCTCGCGTGCTACTGGGTGCGGTTCTCACCGCGGTAGTACTCGAAGACCCAGCCGTACAGGCCGATCAGAATGACCGGGGCCGAGAAGTACAGCAGCCACCAGCCGATCGCGACCGACAGGAAGGCGAGCGCGCCACCGACCCCGAGGGCCAGGGGCTGCCAGCTGTGCGGGCTGAAGAACCCGACCTCGCCGGCGTCGTCCGCGACGTCGGCCTCCTTGTTGTCCATGGCACCCGCGTCGACCCGCCGGGCCGTGAAGCCCAGGTAGAAGCCGACCATGATGCACAGACCGAAGGCCAGGAAGAGCGCCGTGGTACCGGCCGGCTCCTTCGACCACACGCCATAGACCACCGCCATGGCGAGGACGAAGACGCTCAGCCACATGAACATCTTGCCCTGAACCTTCACTTGCCGGCCTCCTTGCCACCAGCCAGAGCCTTCTCACCGTGAGGCGCGTTCTCGAGCTGGTCGAGAGCGGCGATCTCAGGGTGGTGCAGGTCGAACGCCGGGGATTCGCTGCGGATCCGCGGCAGGGTGAGGAAGTTGTGCCGCGGCGGCGGGCAGGACGTGGCCCACTCCAGCGAGCGGCCGTAGCCCCACGGGTCGTCGACGCCGACGGGCTTGCCGTACTTGGCGGTCTTCCACACGTTGTAGAGGAACGGCAGGATCGACATGCCGAGCAGGAACGAGCCGATCGTCGAGACCGTGTTCAGCGCGGTGAAGCCGTCGGCCGCCAGGTAGTCGGCGTAACGACGCGGCATGCCCTCGGCACCCAGCCAGTGCTGGACGAGGAACGTGGTGTGGAAGCCGATGAACAGCGTCCAGAAGGTGATCTTGCCGAGGCGCTCGTCGAGCATCTTGCCGGTCATCTTCGGCCACCAGAAGTGGAAGCCGGAGAACATCGCGAAGACGACGGTGCCGAAGACGACGTAGTGGAAGTGCGCCACCACGAAGTACGAGTCGGACACGTGGAAGTCCATCGGCGGGGAGGCCAGGATGACGCCGGTCAGACCACCGAAGGTGAAGGTGATCAGGAAGCCCGTCGCCCAGAGCATCGGGGTCTCGAAACTCAGGGACCCCTTCCACATCGTTCCGATCCAGTTGAAGAACTTCACGCCGGTCGGCACGGCGATGAGGAACGTCATGAAGGAGAAGAACGGCAGGAGCACGCCGCCGGTGACGTACATGTGGTGGGCCCACACCGTCACGGACAGGCCGGCGATCGCGATGGTCGCGCCGATCAGGCCCATGTAGCCGAACATCGGCTTACGGGAGAAGACCGGGATGACCTCGGAGATGATGCCGAAGAACGGTAGGGCGATGATGTACACCTCTGGATGGCCGAAGAACCAGAAGAGGTGTTGCCACAGCAAGGCTCCGCCGTTGGCCGAGTCGAAGACATGTGCCCCGAATTTCCGATCCGCCTCCAGCGCGAACAGCGCGGCGGCGAGGACGGGGAAGGCGAGCAGGACCAGCACCGCGGTCAGCAGCACGTTCCACACGAAGATCGGCATGCGGAACATGGTCATGCCCGGGGCGCGCATGCAGATGATGGTGGTGATGAAGTTGACCGCGCCGAGGATGGTGCCGAAGCCGGAGAAGGCCAGACCCATGATCCACATGTCGGCGCCGATGCCCGGCGAGCGGACCGCGTCCGACAGCGGGGAGTAGGCGAACCAGCCGAAGTCGGCCGCGCCCTGCGGGGTCAGGAAGCCGCCCACGGCGATGAGCGAGCCGAACAGGTACAGCCAGTAGGCGAACATGTTCAGCCGCGGGAAGGCCACGTCCGGCGCGCCGATCTGCAGCGGCATGATCCAGTTCGTGAAGCCGGCGAACAGCGGCGTCGCGAACATCAGCAGCATGATCGTGCCGTGCATCGTGAACGCCTGGTTGAACTGCTCGTTCGTCATGATCTGCAGACCAGGCCGGGCCAGTTCGGCGCGCATCAGCAGCGCCATCACGCCACCGATCAGGAAGAACGCGAACGACGTGACGAGGTAGAGCGTTCCGATCGTCTTGTGGTCGGTGGTGGTGAGCCACTTGATGACCACGTTGCCGGGCTGCTTGCGCCGGACCGGCAGCTCGTCCGCGTAACCGCCTTCAGCTGCCGCGGCACCCTGGGGTTCGTTGAGGATGCTCACAGGTTGTTCGTCTCCCGGTTCTTCTCGTGGCTCGTCTGCGCGATGCCGGCGGGAACGTAACCGGTCTGCCCCTTCTTGGCGAGTTCCTTGAGGTGCTTCTCGTAGAGGTCCGGGGAGACGACCTTCACGTTGAACAGCATCCGGGAGTGGTCGACGCCGCAGAGCTCGGCGCACTTGCCCAGGAAGGTGCCCTCCTTGTTGGGGGTCACCTGGAAGGCGTTCGTGTGGCCCGGGATGACGTCCATCTTCATCAGGAACGGCACCACCCAGAAGGAGTGGATGACGTCACGCGAGGTGAGGACGAAGCGGACCGTCTTGCCCTTGGGCAGCCACAGGGTCGGACCCGGGTTGTTGGTCTGCGGGTTCCGGGTACCGGGCGTGCCGACGTCGTAGACGCCGCCGGCGTTCGCCGGGAAGGCGTTCTTGAACCGGTCCGGAATCGCGGCCAGGTTCTCGTCGGTCTTCGCGTCACCGGTGACACCGGGGACGTTCTCGATGTAGTTGAAGCCCCAGCTCCACTGGAAGCCGACGACGTTGACGGTCACGTCGGGCTTCTTGTCCGTGAGGCTGAGGAGCTTCGACTCGTCGCGTGCCGTGAAGTAGAAGAGCACCGAGACGATGACGAGAGGAACGACCGTGTACAGCGCCTCGATCGGCATGTTGTACCGGGTCTGCGGAGGAACTTCGACCTTCGTACGGCTGCGCCGGTGGAAGAAAGCACTCCACAGGATCAGGCCCCACACCAGCACGCCGGTGGCGAGCGCGGCGGCCCAGGAGCCCTGCCACAGGGAGAGGATCCGCGGAGCCTCTTCCGTGGTCGGGGTGGGCATACCAAGGCGGGGGAAGTCCTTGTATGTGCAACCGGTGGCGGTCGCCAGGACCAGGCCCGCGGTCATTGCCTGCAGCAGCTTCCGCCGCATCGGGCGCCGCGGCGAGCGGTCGGAGCCGTTGGGACTCACGTAGCGCCTTCCCGAGAGTCTCGCCCGCGCGGATTGGCTGCGGCCTGCCTTCTTCGGTGGTCGGTCGCCGCCCTGCGTCGGGCAGGGGTTTGGATGTTTATGCGGACCAAACCCTAGCCGACGCCCTCCGGGGGGTCAGCGGGAGGGGTGCCTAGTCACTCCGTGGGTTCGCTG